>CAMAFU010000103.1 GCA_945833725.1 uncultured Treponema sp. | reverse complement strand
CCTGCAGCCCTAAACAGTTTTTTCCCCCTGCCTGAACTTCTTTTCTTTTTTGAAATTGAACCGGAGGACAGCCTTAAAAGAATTTCCGGTCGGGAAACAATCGAAATTTACGAAAAATCAGACTTTCTCAAAGAAACAGAAAAAGCCTACAGGGAAGTAATCAACGAATACGAAAAATCAGTTCCCCAGATGAAAATTATCCGCATAGATGCAGCACAACCTAAAGATATAATTGCAGAAAAAATCTGGAACGAACTAAAAAAACTTCTGTAATTTCAAGGTTTCTGCCTTTACAAAATATTTTCGCCGCATATTCTGCTTTTTCTTAAAATAAAAGTTTTTCTGCCGATTATATAAAGGTGAAAAAACAAAAAGCATTTTTAACGGCAATATTTTTTTTCTCTGTAATAAACATTCTTCCCATCCATGCCTATATGGTTAAATACAAGGAAGATTATTACAAGCTTTTTCATGTTCACTACCAGCAGTACCCCGATGATGTAATGGAAAACATTTATTGGCTTGAACAGGCTGTTAAGGCGGATTTCTGCAATCCACTTTATGCTCCGTGTAAAATCAACAGTCAGGATGAATGGGAAAAATACCGCTATCTTTTTATGATGCATGTAAACTTAAAACTTATAGAACAGCACTTAAGGCTTGGCAGGACTTACGACAAAAAAAGCGTAAATTTCTATGATGCCCCCTGGAAAGACTTGTACATAGAAAATCTGGAAAAAACATTAAGCTGCTATCAGGCAGGACTGTATTACTGGCAGGAAGCAAAGTTGTGGGCAGAAAAAGCAGGAACAAAAAAATTCCGCTTCATGAACCTTCAGGACATACAGTACTGGGAAGACGAAAGGGAGAGAATAAACACTGGAAGCCTTGATTACGAAAAAATCCTTAACAGAGAAATAGAACGGGTGCAAAAAAATATTGAAGGCTTTAAGAACATGGACGAAAGCATTTACCTTCCGTAAATTTTCCACCTGCAAAAAGCCTTAATTTTCCGGCGATTTTTCCAAATCTTCAAAAATAGCCTTTATTTCGTACGCAAGAGAATACAAATCGTTAAAAAGCATCTGATTTCTTGAAGCACAGTCAGCAAAAAGTGTTACATTGTCTTTGTTCATCTGCTCGTACTGCCTGATTGTATCAATAATTCCGTTTATGCTGTGAACATTCTCCGAAATGCGTCCGCTGATTTTTTCCACATTATCGTTGTTTTCCATGTTTATTTTGCGGAGGGAAGAAAATTTTTCCAGCGTATTATCGGTTTGAGCAGTAAGACCTGTAAGGTTATCGGTATTTCTTTTAGTTTCCCCTTCCAGTTCATTTATAGATTCATGAAGATGATTAACATTATTTAAAATCTGCTCCGTGGCTTTTTTTGTATCGGCAGAAAGTTTTTTAACTTCGTTGGCAATAATTCTAAAACCGGCACCGGCAGCCCCTGCATGAGCAGCTTCGATTGAAGCATTAAACGAAAGAAGATTTGTCTGCTCGGAAATATTCTGAATGTTGTCAATAAGTTTGGAAATATCTTGAGTTTGCTTTGAAAGAGAATGAAACTGCTCTACATATTTTTTATGCTCTGTTTCAATTCTGTTTACAGAATCTCTTAATGATGAAATTTCGCTGTAGATTATGTCCAGTCTACCGTTATTTTCACCAGCTTTTTCTGCAATGCTCCTTGTATCTTTTTCCATTTCGGAAGATGATGAAATAACAGTTTCCAGTGCAGCCTGCTGTTCTTCGGCAGTTTTTGACTGAGTCTCCTGACTTGCAAGATATTCATTCAAAAAAGAACCGCCTATAGCATCTTTTGCCAGATATTGAATTAAGGACTGTACGGCATCAATTCCGCTTTTTACCAATTTTACAGATTCCATTTTATTTATTCTCCAATTACAACACTTACCAGCGTCTGATTACAGTGAATTCTGCCAAGCTGTTCGCCATAAGCTGAAAAACCGGCAAAAGCAGGAAAAACATCAGAATACTTTTGAATAATTCGGCTGCTTATTCCTTTTTTTCCAAAGTACATTGTACGCGTAATGCAGGACATTAAAAGCACAAATTTTGGGGAAGGAATATTCTGCTTTATTCCAGCACATGTTTCATCGCATTTTTCAAGAGGATCGCCCACATGCATAAGTTCCAGCGTTGAATTAGGGACAACCCTGGCAAAAGTTGTTATTTTTCCTTCCGGCGTAAAACCCGCTAAAGCCGCAATATGAATGGAACCATTTAAAAATCTTCCGAAAGGATTTTCAAAAGTTATAGATTCACACTGAGCTTCAGAAACACCAAGTTTTGCAGCATAGGAAACTTTCGGTGTACGGCCGTCCAGTTTGCCTATAGTTCTGCTTACTGGATCCGATTCCCCTACAAAAAAAGTTTTACCGGTTTTATTAAAAATATCTTCCTGGCGTATATCAAATTTACACGATGTTTTAATGAACATCATTGCTGCACCATCAGAAGTCACTTTTCCATTAACGCTGACCCATGTTTCAGCTTTGTTACCGGTATATCCTGCAGTTCCGCCGGCAAGCATAAAACTGTCATTTTGTATAATTGAATAAAAATTTGTAAGGACAGTTTCTTCACCGTTGTAAACACCGTTAATAAAAGCTATCGCAAAGGCATCTTTATGAGAAAGAGGATCTGCACACCTAATGCCCACAGAAGAAAGAGCCTGTTCAATTTCGCTTTTTGACACAACAGGATATTTACTGCCGTTTTCTACAAGAACAGCCCGGCACTTTACATTTCCTGCAGCCATTGTAGTTAAAACAACAGAATTTTCAGTAAAACCATAAGGAGAAATTTCCCCGGCTGTAGTACACCCCATTACCTGAGAGTCGGGAAATTTTTCCTTTATTCGTTGAGATAATTCTTCAAAATTGTATGTTACAGCGGCCATAAAAAAAACAGCCTGATAATAAGATGAAGGGTGCCTTAACTGAGAACAAAGTTCATCCACAGCCATTAAAGCATCCTGTTTTTTAGAAATAACAACTTCTTGTTCCATAATGCGATTAAAACTCCATTTAAACCAAAGAAAAAATCTAAGGAAGTGTATTAATTCTATCACATAAAAACGCAATTAACAAAATAAAAATAAAAAAAGGCTTCCAAAAACTGGAAGCCTCGCTGCCGGGAACCAGAATCGAACTGGCACGGCCGTTTGAATTGCCGAGGGATTTTAAGTCCCTTGTGTCTACCTATTCCACCATCCCGGCAGAATTGACTCAATGAATCAATTTCCTTAACTATAATATTTTTTAATTAAAGTTTCAAGAGACTGACAACTAATTGTTAACAACTGCCTACTCATAGTAAAAACATAAAAACAAGGGCTAACCGTCACCACTGTTCATGTTCAAAAAAATTGCAATAAAAAAAAGTTTCTGCTAGAATCATCGCCATGTTCAGCGACACACATTTTCATCTGCAAACAATGATACAGGAACGAAACATCGACGGCGAGCTTTTTTTAAAGGAACTTTCAGAAAAAGATGTATTTTTCTGTCTTGATATAGGCACAAAAAGCAGCGATTTAAGCCAAAGGTTTTCTTTGTTTCAAGATTTATGCCAGCGACTTCCCCAAATAAATGCAGAAAAAGCCGAAAAAACAGTTTATTTTACGGCAGGAATATGGCCTTCTGTAGAAGAAATACAGAACAGGGAACAAGCCGTAAAAACTCTTTCATCGCAAATGCAGAATTTTAAAGGCGCTAAAAACAAACTTATTGCGTTGGGAGAATGTGGCATTGATCATCACTGGAACATTGCAGGTTGCGACAAACGGAATATAGATGATTTTGATAAAAGCGTTTTCGATGGAGAGCGGGAACTTTTTTTAATGCAGCTTGATCTTGCAAAAAAAATGGATTTACCGGTTGTAATACATTCACGGGATGCGTTTGAAGACACATTTAACTGCATAAAAGAATCCGGGTGGAACAAAGGCATTATACACTGTTTCAGTTACGGAATTTCTGAAGCAAGAAAATTTCTTGACTGTGGCTGGCATTTGGCCTTAGGAGGAAGCCTTACCTACACAAAAAAATCCAAACTGGAAGAAATAAAAGCACTTTTGAATTATATTCCCAAAGATGCCCTGCTTTTTGAAACAGACTCCCCGTACTTAGCTCCAGTTCCGTTCCGAGGACAAACCAATACACCGCTTCTTATTCCCTACATTTATGAATTTGCAGCAAATTTAATGAACACGACAGCCGAAAATTTAAGTGAACAGACAGACATAAACATAAAAAAACTTTTTCGCCTTTAAACTACAGGCTTCTCGTCCGTTCTGGCATCTTATAAAAACCGCCAATCTAAAGTCTGCCACTGTTTAAGAACTAAAACTATTTTACCTGACTGTAAAGATTTGCCATGTCATCACGCCATTTTCCCCGTTCACTGTCTCTCGTTTCCCATTCAATTTCTTTAACGATTGTAAAATGACGCATATCGTGAACATTTTCAAAATGAAGAATGCCGAATTTTCCGTTTCCAATGTAAGTTAATTTGTCATTTGCCCCTAAATTTTCCTGTTTAGAAAGCAATTCAAGCACACAGTCAAAATGAACGGGATTTCCTGTTTTTTTGCTGGAAACGGCAGAAGAAATATCGTTTATGTTCTCTCCACATATTTCACAGACCTGTACGCTGGATTTAAATTTTTTTATTGCTTCTTCTTTTTCTGCAATATCTTTCTGCATTTCTTCAGAAAGACCATACTTTTTTTCAAAACCATTCTGTTTCTGTCTTTCGTGACGACCGTTTCCCTGAAATGATGAAGAACTGTTTTTTGAACTCCAGTTTGTTTTATTTTTGTTTCCCTTTCGGAAACTGTCATTTCGGCTCATTCTTTCTCCCGGAATATATAGTTTCACTGTCCTCAACAAGTTTTCGACTTAAAACCTGGGCAATTCTCTGCACTGCATAATCCACATATTCTGCATCATGGATTTTTTTTCTGAGTTCTAAAACCCGTTCAGAAACATTGCCGTTACTTGAATTTGAAATTGCTGTCATAAATGCTCCGAGAAAGCGTCTAAAATATGATAAACAGAATCCAGTCCCGGCATGTCAATAACCAGAACATCAAAACGAATTTTTCTGTTACTATATTCTCGATGTTTTTCAAGAAAGTATTTAGCAGTTTCAATAATTCTTTTTTGTTTTCGATAATTTAATTCCTGGGCAAGAATATCTGCATCTCCGCCGGGAAGTGTTTTTACCTCAACAAAAACAAGGACATCCTTATCTAAAGCGATTATATCAATTTCTCCCCTTTGTGTCCGCCAGTTTCTGCAAATAATTTCAAAACCCTTAGAACAAAGGTATTGTGCAGCCTTGTCTTCTCCAGCTTTTCCTTTTGAATATGTTGAAGTTTTGTTTTGTCCTGTAAAGTCAGTCTTCAAGAGATTCCAGTTCCTCCAGTTCTTCAACTTCGCCGTAATTGTCAGAATTGCGGTTAAAAAAATCATCGCCTTCATTAATAACTTTTCCAAAAGTTAAAAGAAATGGAATTTTCCAGCGTTTAAGAGCTTGAATATGGTAATTTTTTGCTGTTTTTCCTTCTGCCAGAAACATATTTTTTCCATCATCAAAAAAAACAGGCGCTGTAAACCTTATTCCAAGTTTTATTTGAGAAACATCAACTTTTGAAAATTGCCGCATATTTATTTTTTTATTTACAGATGAAACATTTAATGAATTGATCATTTTATTTTATATCTCCAATATTTTCGATGAAAGCAAAAATTTTTGCAACAACGGCATAGGTTTCTACAGGAATTAACGAACCTACATCTTCTGCAATAAGTATTTTCGAAAGCATTCTGTCTTTTATTATGGGAATTCCATTTTCTTCGGCAACAGCTATAATTTTTTCTGCCATTTTTCCCCGGGCACTTGCCGCAATAAAAGGGGCTTCTGCATTTTCAGGATATTTTAACGCAACAGCTTCCATATTTTATTTCCCCACAGAAAATAATTTTCTAAAATGCCTTTATTATAAAGAAAAATTAATTTTTTTTAGGTTCAATTTCTATTTATTTTAATTTTTGAATTTCTATATTTCGGGTGGCTTTTTGGCAGGTTCGACAAGCTCACCAACCAAAAAACAGGCTATTCGGGGTTACGCTGCCGCTTCATTCGACGCAGCAAAGCTGCTTACGAACGGCTCCGCCGCCCCTACTATCCTTGCCACGGGAAAACTCGAAACCTTTAATATTTTCCGTCGAAAGCAGAAAACACAATGTTGTCGGAAGGAAAGGAATCCATATTTTCAAAGGGCAAAAACTTAAAATTTTCCGGCAAAAGGACAATTCCGCTTTCCATAAGAAATGAAATAAAAAAGTTTTTTAATTTTTCTTTACTTTCATTTTTTATAATTTGATTCAAGCCAAATTCAACTGAATTCAACCTGTTCGACTGAAAATATAGCACAAAACGATAAAATTTTTCCTGCTTTTTACAATCTACAACAATTTTAGGAATATTTTTTTTTGCAGGTGAAAACAAAACTCTAAAAACTCCACTAAGTTCTTTTTCTTCCCACTCATAGGGAAGCACAATCCAAGTATCTTCAGAAGGATTTTCAGGTAGAAGGGAATTAAATAAAGTTAAGACACCAGAATCATTTTCTGCTTCACTAAAAAAAACTGAAGAAAAATAATTTTTTACATCATCTTTCAGTTTTTCTTCAGATTTTA
>CAMAFU010000102.1 GCA_945833725.1 uncultured Treponema sp. | reverse complement strand
CTGTTTGATTGGTGTTTTTTTTATGTCATGTGGACTTGAACAGATTATATATGTTGAAGGTCCTGTACAATTAGTGAATGGACCTGTTTATAATTCCAGTGATTACAGTAAGTGGTATTTTGCCTTCGTAAAGAAACTTATTTCTGATTCTAATGTTAATGTTATTGGTACGGAAGTTTATTATAAAATATACAGCAATTCTTCAACTTTGTTGTCGCAGGTAAATTCTATAACAAGCGTTAATTCTTCAAGTAATTCTACTGCAGCATTTCAAAAAATGACAGATACATATTCGTATCAGCCTCTAAGGTGGGGATACTGTGACTTTGAAAAAAATACAGTAAGTCTTGGAAGCGCTATTTCTACTTTTTTTGACGGTAATGACGGTAATTCTGTTCGCTTCAGGTTAAAAAGTTATATGGAAGAACAGAGCAGCATTGCTTATTCCGCTTATTATGTATCAGAAATTTTTACAAGTGGTTCTGATATGGTATGGAAATGCAAGGGATATTATTCAAATTCTGGTTTGATTAACGATGTGTACTTTAAAAATGATTCCAGCGGTGATAAATTTTATAAAGACAGAAATCTGACAGAAGAAATTCAAATCGGTAAAAATGGGGATTTTGTTCTCTGTCAGCCTGTAAGGAATCTTCAGGGAAAATATAAATCATTTAATTTTTTTCCTTCCAGTACAGAAAATTTAAATTCGCTGCTGAACGGTTCTCCAGAATCTGATGACATAGATTTTTGTTATAGTGATTCTCCTGATGAAGATATTTACTATGTTCAATGTTTTGCAGTTACAGTTGCTTTTGATTCATCTTCTTTGTCAAATTCTTATTCTGTTTTACTTGATTTGGGCGCTGCTCCTGTGCGGAAAGGTGAATAATTTTTAAGGCAATTTAAGCCCAATAATTTCTGCCGTATTGCAAAAAAAATTATTTTTTGATAAAGTATATACATCGAGATTGTAGCTCAGTTGGATTAGAGCATCTGCCTTCTAAGCAGAGGGTCGCGTGTTCGAATCACGCCAGTCTCAGAGGCGCGCATTTCTTTTGTGTAAAAGGGATTGCGCGCTTTTTTTTTGTGATAGCGATTGCCATAAAATGCGTTGTTTTTACTGAAAAAATGCGTGTGTGACATAAATTTGTAACATAAAAAAAAAGGCTCTAGAAAGTTACTTTCCAGAGCCTTTTATAAAAGCAGGTAATCTGCCTTTAATACTATTCTACGCGAACACCGTAGATTCTCATACCAGATGCATTGATTTTGTATGCACCGGCAGCAGCAGCGTCGAATACGAGTTCTTCTTTTGCATCCTGACCTTTGTTGTCAACCTGAGCAAGTACTGTTCCGTCTGGAGCGAATACAGCCATACAGCGAGCAGGAGTTGCATCACCGTTACCAGAAATTGTCAAAGTTACTTTTGCAGGAGCTGCAACAACAACTTCGAACTGAGCCTGGAATACATCTTTGATGTTGCCGAGGTTTGAAGCACCTTTGTTCTGGAGATAAAGAGCTGTTCCAAGATCTTCTGTCTTGAATTTTGCTTTACCTGCTACAGCTGCAAATTCTGCATTGAGAGGGTTTGTTACAGGATCAAGAACGAATCTTTCGTCGATAACTGTATCATCTGTTCCGATATCGGAAAGAGGAACTTTTGCCCATTCCCAAACTGATGCACTGCCAGATGATGCTGCAGGAGCTGTAGAAGCTGCTGGAGCTGATGATGATGTTGAACCGCAAGATGCGAGCATTGCTGCAGCAGCAATTGCTGCAATTACTGATGTTACTTTTGTAACTAATTTCATTTTATATCTCCTCCATAAATGAGATACTGTAATTCTAATATCCTTAAGCGTTTCTTTACTGTCAATTATTTGTAATATTACGATATTTTGTATTTTAAAATTTATGTGAAAATCCTGGGACAATAGGTGGAGCAAATTTTTTGCGCATACTCTCAAAAAATTCTGCAGCCGTTTCTCTGTCAACTTCTTTTTCCGGTTCGTGGTATTTTACCAGACTGGCAGGAATTTCGTCCATAAACCGGCTGATTTTACATTCCTGCATATCTTGCATTCTCCGCCTTTTTTGACAGGATGAAATATATAGTTTATCTCTGGCTCTTGTTATGGCAACATAAAAAAGCCGTCTTTCTTCTTCTACGGCTTTTTCTCCGCCTTCATCAATTGCCCTGCCGTGGGGAATAAGACCTTCTTCTGCTCCTGCAATAAATACAACGGGAAATTCAAGGCCTTTTGAGGCATGAATGGTCATTAAATTGACTTTTCCTTTGCCTTCTTCATCATCCATATCGTCGCGACTTAAAAGGGTTATTCTGTTCAGGTAGTTGTACAGGCTTGGATCCTGGTTTTCGGGATTGTTTTCCCATTGTTCCATGGAGTTGATTAAGGATTCTATGTTCATGTATTTAAAACGGGCTGCTTTTTCGGATTTTGGATTTTCTGAAAGAAGATAATCGAAATAATGGATATCCTCTACAAAATTTCTTACTTTTTTTGAAAGACCGTGTCCTCCCAGCATGCTCTTTGCATTTTCAATAAGGTCGGCAAAATTTTTAAGGGTTTCCTTTGTGTTTTCTGAAAAATCCATTGCCCATTGAGTATCATGGACTGTTGAAGGAATACTGTTCATAAACAAATCTGCCTGTTCATCGGAAAGTTCAAGCAGGCTTTTTATACCGTCAAAAATCGAGCATCCTAAATTACGCGCAATTTGATTCAGCTTTTCGATTGTTGCCCTTCCTATTCCTCGGCGCGGAGCATTTATTATCCTTAAAAGGTTTACATCATCATCGTGATTTGAAATTACTCTCAGGTAGGAGATAATGTCTTTTATTTCTTTGCGTTGAAAAAAGGATGTGCCTCCGCTCATTGTGTAAGGAATATTTTCCTGCAAAAAAGCTTCTTCTATTGGGCGGGACTGGGTATTTGCCCTCATAAGAACACAAAAATCATCATATTTTCGTTTTTCATCGGCTCTGATGGCTTGAATTGTTTCTGCAATAAAATCTGCTTCACTGGATTCATTATCGGGCATATAAATTTCTATAGGTTTTCCTTCTCCGTTTCCAGACCACAACTGCTTGTCTTTTCTGTTTGTGTTGTGCTTTATAACTCCGTTTGCGGCGGCAAGAATTGTTCCTGTTGAACGGTAATTCTGTTCCAGCCTGATTTCTTTTACGGAAGGAAAATCCTTTTCAAAATTTATTATGTTCTGATAGTCTGCTCCACGCCATGAATAAATTGACTGGTCATCATCGCCTACAACGGCAACATTTTCATTTGCCAGAAGATGCATCATTTCGTACTGCTGGTGGCTTGTATCCTGAAATTCGTCTACCATGATGTATTTGTAGTGCTGCCGGTAGTTTTCAAGAATTTCCGGAAATTCCTTAAAAAGTTTTATGGGAAGAACTATAAGGTCATCAAAATCTACGGCATTGTAAAGTTTTAATCCTTCCTGATACCCTTCGTAAAGTTCTCTGTACATTTCGTTTTCCGCATTCCATGTTTTGCGGCCGGTTTTTATGTCGGAGATTAGAAGGCCTATTTTGTAAATGTCCATTGATTCTGCCGAATAATGAAGTTCCCTCCCGGTTTCTTTTATAAGGGAAGTTCTGTCTGTTTCATCGTAGATGGAAAAATTTTCCCGCCAGCCTAACTTTGCAATATCCTGCCGCAGAATTTTTACTCCAAAGGCGTGAAAAGTTGATATGGTTAGAAAAGGAAGTTTTTTTCCGGTGAGTTCTTTAATCCGCTCTGCCATTTCTTTGGCGGCTTTGTTTGTAAAGGTAAGTGCAAGTATTTGGCTTTGAGGAATCCCCGAATTCAGCATGTGGGCTATTCTGTATGTTATTACCCTTGTTTTTCCAGAACCGGCACCTGCAATTATGAGGATAGGTCCGTTTATTGTTGTTACAGCCTGATATTGTTCAGGATTAAGTTCGTTTTTAAGTTTTTCCAGTTCATTTGTCATAGGAAGTAAAATAATAGTGAATTTATACTTTTGTTTCAATTTTTTAAGGTTGCTGATTTTTCTGTTCTTGTTGCGAAAATATCCGCGCGGGATTGTAGGGGCGGCGCAGCCGTTCCGTAGCGCAGCGGAGGAATGAGGGTTACCGAACCCCGAAAAGCCCGTTGCCAGTTGAGCCGCGCAAACTTTTTCAACAATTGAAAAAAAATGCTTTATGGTTTTTAATTTGTGATATGAAATTTTTTGATTCTCTTTTCGTAAACAGATGTGCCGAACGATTTTTAAAAAAACACGGTTTTTATCGGAAAATGATTACTGATGAAATTCTTCTGGATATGGACAAAGCTGCCGAAAGAAAACTTACCGGTGAAAAAGGTGGTCAGGATATGTTCAGTACATGGATGAAAATTCCTGAAAAAACTCCTGTAAATGAAAATGTTATTGTAATTGATGCCGGCGGAACAAATTTCCGTTCTTGCCTTGTTTCTTTTGATAATGACGGAAAATCTGAAATTACATGCTTTAGAAAAACTTCTATGCCTGCTACGGACAGGGAATACTCTAAGGAAGAATTTTTTAATGCCATTGCTGACCGGATTGAATATTTAAGGGATAAAGCCTGTAAAATCGGTTTCTGTTTTTCTTATGCACTGGAAATTACTAAAAATCTTGATGGAATTCCCAATGCCTTTAGCAAAGAAATTAAGGCAAAGGAAGTTTTAGGTGTTCCTGTTGGAAAAACGCTTGTTGAAGTTCTGGAAAAAAGAGGCTGGAAAAAAATCGAAAAAATTGTCCTTCTTAACGATACTGTAAGTGCTCTTTTGGCTGGTGTTGCCGCAAACAAAGATAATGTTCCCTATTCAAGTTATGTAGGATTTATTCTGGGAACAGGAATGAACGGTGCTTTTATTGACGAGTATAACAAAATGGGCGGAGGAAGGCAGATTATTGTCTGCGAAAGCGGAAAATGCAAGGAAATTGCTTTAAGTGATTTTGACATTTCTCTTGACAAAAAACTTGATGTTCCCGGACAGTATCCTTTGGAAAAGTGTTGCAGCGGTGCATATCTTGGAAAGGTTTGTCTTGAAATTCTGGAAACTGCTGCAAGGGAAGGGCTTTTTTCTGGGGAAGACGCATCGTTGATTCTTTCATTAAAAAGTTTTTCTACTGTTCAGGCCGGGGATTTTTTAAATGAATATGCCGGAATAAAGGATTGTGGAGAAAATGGCAGTGTTTTAGGCGGAATGTTAAAATCAAAAAGAGACAGGAAACTTGCATTCATTCTTATTGACTCCGTTGTAGACAGATGTGCTTATTATGCTGCATCCATTCTTGCATCCTGTCTTTTAAAATGTGGAAAGGGAACGGAAGAGTGTAAGCCTGTATGTATTGTCTGTAACGGAACAACCCTTTATAAAACATACAGATTAAAGGAACGGATGGAAAAATACCTTAAAGAATTTGCGGAAAATCACGGTTTGTTTTTTAAAACTGTCTGCATAGAAGATGATATTACTCTTGGAACTGCAGTGGGTGCACTGGTGGAAAAGTCCTGTGAGTAAAATAATGAAAATAAAATGAAAAAAAAATTAATACTATTTCTTTTTTCTGTAGTTTTCTGTGTTCGTGCCTTTTCTTATTCCGGCGTACTTTCTGGCAGTGAAGGAAAACTTTTTGTAATTAACACTGAGCATTTTGACATTATTTATCCTCAGGATTGCAGAAAAACGGCAGAGAAACTTGCAGAAGTGGCAGAACCCTATTATAAGGAAATATCGGAAAAACTAGGTTTTAAAGAGAATGTGTTTTTTCCTGTAACTGTTACAAAGCAGGTTGAATATTCCAATGCCTATTTTTCTATGGCACCTTATAACCATATTGTAATTTACGATTCACCGGATTTGACGGCTGATGATTTTTGGGAAAATAAAATCGAATCAGTTTTTTATCATGAACTTGTCCACGGAATTACATTTTCCATGAAAGGCAGTTTTTGGAAGGGAATTTCAATTTTTGCTGATTTTTTAACACCGGCAGGTCTTTCACTTTCAAAATTCTGGTTTGAAGGTGCGGCTGTTTCCTTTGAAAGCATGGAAAAAGGCGGAAGACTTAACAGTCCTTTTTTTACACAAGTTGTGGCAGAAGCAAAAGTTTCCCATCTTGCCGGAGAAAAAAAATTTCCTTCCTGGAGGGATGTTAGCGGGGCAAGAGATGTTTATCCTTATGGAAATGATGCTTATTCTTTTGGTTCATGTTTTGCCGATTACCTGCAGAAAAAGTATGGAATGGAAAAATACGCTGAATTCTGGAATAATGCCGGGAATTTTTTTGATTTGTCTTTTTGCAGTGGAATTTTTAAAAAAACTTATGGGTGCAGTCTTGATGATGCCTGGCAAGATTTTTATGATGCAGTTTCTATTCCAGATATTGATTTTTCCAGCCGCAGAAAATATTTTCAAAAAGAATATTTAGTTTCTAAAAAAAAGGCCTGGGTTTCTGCCTGCGATTCTTATTTTGACATTAAAACGGGAAAAACTTCGCTTGTATGGTTTGACAGCTTTGCCAATGGAATTTTCCTTGACGGTAAAAAAATTCTTGACTGTAAAAATGTCTGGACCTTAAAATTTCTTGACGGGGAAAATATTTGTGCAGGAATTTATAAAACTGAAAAAAATACAAAAGAAGATTTTTTTATTTTTAATTTAACTTCCAGAAAAATCGAAAAAAAATCCAGCGAAATACGGGAAAAATTGTTT
>CAMAFU010000101.1 GCA_945833725.1 uncultured Treponema sp. | reverse complement strand
TTTGCTGGGGATAAACGGTGTACTGAAAACTTCATCCATTTTGTTTCTGAAGGCTTTTACATCACTTTTAACAGGCAAATAAAGGTATTTTAATTTTTTTATGGCGGCCTTTCGGTTTTTAGAAGAAGTCATGGAAAAATCATATTGAAATTCAGCAGATATTTCAATTATGCACAAAGTTTATGTAAACAAAGTTTATACCAGAGGCAAATATGATTTTTTCGAGAGGGGGGGGGAGTACAGAGCCTTCAGCATTATAAATTCATGAGAAAAATTATGGCGCGACGGTCAGCCCTGTTTTAAATTATTTTTTGTAATGTACAAGTCCTATCCGGGGTTATTCATTTTTTTTTGTTTTTCTGCTAGATTCTTACTATGCCTATAAGAATTCAAAGTGATTTACCTGCCAGAGCCATTCTGGAAAAAGAAAATATATTTGTTATGACAGAAAACCGGGCCGCATCTCAGGATATTCGCCCGCTAAAAATTGCCATTGTTAATTTAATGCCTACAAAAGAAACTACAGAAACTCAAATTCTGCGTCATCTGGCAAATACACCTCTCCAAATCGATATTTCCCTTGTCCGAATGGAAAATCACGAGTCCAGCCATGTAAGCGAAGAACATCTGGAAAAGTTTTACATTCCTTCCAGCGAAATTTTTTCTCACCGCTACGACGGCATGATTATTACCGGAGCTCCTGTTGAACAAATGCCTTTTGAAGATGTGGATTACTGGAATGAACTTTGCGATATAATGGATTATGCAAGGGACAATGTTTTTTCAACCCTGTATATTTGCTGGGGAGCTCAGGCTGGTCTGTATCATAATTACGGAATTAAAAAAATATCTCTTCCTCAAAAAGCCTTTGGAATTTTCAAAAATCACAAAACTGTAGACAACGATCCTTTGCTCCGGGGATTTGATGATATTTTCCCTGTTCCCACAAGCCGTCATACTACTGTAAGCAAAGCAAGCATTGCAAAGGTAAAAGACCTTAAAATTCTTGCAGAAAATGATGAAGGTGAAGTTACAGTCTGTAAATCTGGCGACAACCGCTCCATATTTATGACAGGTCATCTTGAATACGATACGGAAACTCTGGCAAATGAATACTGGCGGGATAAAAACAAAGGTCTGGACATTCAGATTCCAAAAAACTACTTTCCTCTTGACGATTGCGGACAAAAACCTGTAAATACATGGAGAAGTACAGCTCACCTTTTTTATACAAATTGGCTGAATTATTATGTATATCAGGAAACACCGTACACATACATCAACAGTTAGCGTTTGTGTGCGGAGGTAAAGTTATTTGTGCATAAAAAAGTCCGGTTAAATGAAGCAAACTTTCAGATTAACCGGACTTTTTTTTACATATTGTCGGCACATTGATAAATGGCATCGTAAACAGTTGGTATAAGGTTTTCTTCTACACTGGAAAATGCAACACGCAGTGTTTTTGAATCGATGGAAATTGTTCCTATTTGTTTTTCTGCAAGAATTTTCTGCCGTAACTGTTCGGCATCGACTTTTGTATGAAAACTCATGAAATAGCCGGAATTAAACGGCAGAGGTTCCAGATTTCTGCTTTTGTGAGTTGAAACATATTCCTTTACTTTAAGGTATCTTTTTTCCAGAACTTCCCGGAACTGTTTTTTCTGGGCTTCTGTTTCCGGCTCTCCAAAGGCTTTTAAGGCAATGCTCTGGCTTGGTGTTGATGAACAGCTGACCGAAGAACGGATTATGCCCATTAACTTTTTTTCCAAAGCGGCGTAATGTTCTTCTGTAAGCCCCTTTCCTCCAAAAGTTAAGAATCCGTTTCTGAACCCCCAGACAAAATCTTCTTTTGTAGGACCGTCTATTTTAACAGCAAGAATATTTTCGTGAAGGTCTGCAAATTCGGCAAAAAGTGACTGGGGATAAATGTCGTTTTCGTAGTTCAGACCAAAATAGGCATCATCATCCAAAACAAGAATTCTGGCGCCTTTTTCTGCCGCATTAAGAATTATTTTTATTATTTGGGCGGCTTCGGAATTTGTAGGGGAATAACCGGAAGGGTTTTGCGGAAAATTTAGAAGAACGCGGACAAAGCCTGTTTCTGCTTCTTTTTCTACAGCTTCCCGGAACGAAACAAGATCGAACCCGCCGTCTGCAAAAAGATTAAATGTATGAAGAGTTGAATTGCGTCTTGCTTCTACAATGAGAGCGTAATTGTCCCAGGAAGGATTTGCTGCAAGCAGAGGTTTTGTACTGTCGAGGAATAAGTCGGCAAGATAGGAAATGCCTGCTGTAAGACCTGGAACAAGCACAGGAAGTGAAATTGATTTTCCTTTAAGACCAGGATTTTTTCTGAAGATCATTTCTTTCCAGAGTGTGCGGAGTTCTGGAACACCTGCTGTAGGTGCGTAGGCAACAAGTTCTGAAGCAGAAAGCTGAGGTGCATATTTATGCACTGTTTCCAGCATGGCAGGTTTTCCGCCGATTATTGTTGTACCAATGGTGGCGTTTGCAACATTTCCGTACTTTTTTGCTTCTGCGCCTTGTGCAATTATGCCTTTTGGAAAAAAGATTCTCTTACCTAAATCTGAAAGCAGCTCACCAGGAGTTGTGCCTTTAAGGATATTATTCAATTCTTGTGCTAAAGGATTCAACATGATAGAGTATAATATACCTTTTATATTTTCATAGTCAATTGAAAATATACAGTAAAATTGCATAAATATACAAAACAAAACGGCGAAGTCACTATGGAAACAAACGAAAATTTAAAATCTGAAGAAATGCAGAAAATACAGGAAGCTGCAAAACTTATTCAGGAATGCAGGCTTGAAGCAAAAAAGCGTATTATCGGGCAGGATTATATTATTGACGGTATAATTACTGCTTTTATTACAGGCGGACATATTCTTTTGGAAGGGGTGCCTGGTCTTGCAAAAACTCTTGCCGTACGGACTTTTGCAGAAATTGCCGGCCTTGATTTTAAGCGCATTCAGTTTACACCAGACCTTCTTCCTGCTGATGTAAGCGGCACTCTTATTTATGAGCAGCAGACCGGAAAATTTACGGCAAGAAAGGGACCTGTTTTTACGAATATTCTCCTTGCCGACGAAATAAACAGGGCTCCGGCAAAAGTTCAGTCTGCCCTTCTTGAAGCAATGGCAGAAAAACAGGTTACAATTGGCGATGAAACTTACAGTTTGCCGGATGATTTTCTTGTTATGGCAACACAAAATCCTATTGAGCAGGAAGGCACTTATAATCTTCCAGAAGCTGAACTTGACAGATTCCTGTTGAAAGTTCTTGTTTCCTATCCTTCTGCTCAGGAAGAAATTCAAATCGTAAAAACTGCCGGTTTGGCATCAGAAATTCCTGTTAAAGCTGTTTTATCAAAAGCAAAAATAAAACAGCTTAAATCGGCTCTGGAACTTATTTCCTGCGATGACAAAATAATTGAGTATATAGTCAACATTGTAAGCGTTACGCGGACCGGTAATTCCCGTATAAAAAAAACGGACATTTCAAAATATATTTCTTACGGAGCTTCGCCACGAAGCGGAATTGCCATGCTCCAATGTGCAAAAGTTCAGGCACTTTTTGCCGGCAGGTCTTTTGTTCTTCCAGAAGATGTAAAAAATGTTTCTCCTGCTGTTTTAAGGCACAGGCTTGTTTTATCTTACGAAGCGGCCGCCGACGGTATTACGCCTGATGATATAATCTCAAAAATTCTTTCTCTTGTTCCGCTTCCATAAACTAATTGTAAAATCAGCAGAAAATGAAAATTTTTGACGAAAATATTGACAGCCTTTCCAAGCGTTCTTCTCTCCTTCGTTTGTCGGCCGGTGTTATTGCCGAAAGTTTAAGAAACGGTAATTTTAAATCAGCGATGAAAGGGCAGGGAATTGAATTTAGGGATGTACGGGAATATTTTCCGCAGGATAATGTCCGCTCTATAGACTGGAATGTTACGGCAAGAATGGGAAAGGCATTTGTCCGGCAGTACGAAGAAGACAAGGAACTTCATGTTTTTTTTGTTTTGGACAGATCCCTTTCTATGTTTGCCCCTTCAAAAGGCCGCAGCCGTATTGAAACAGCAGCAGAAACGGCAGCTCTCCTTCTTTTTGCAGCCGAACAGAATAATTCTTCTGTCGGGGCAGTTTTTTTCGACAATAAAATAACTTTTTCTACAATGGCAAGACCGGGTTTTCATAATGCAATGACTATTTTCAGCCGTTTGTGCCGGGTTGATGAAAACATAAAGCCAGGTTCGTTTCTTCCAAATGCACTTTGTGGTGCAGAAAAACTTTTAAAACGCCGTTCCCTTGTTTTTGTAATTTCTGATTTTCGGGTTGGAGGCTGGAAAACTTCTCTTGCCAGACTTGCACAAAAAAACGATCTGGTGGCCATAAGAATTACAGATGCCTTGGATACGCAACTTCCCGAAATGGGACTTGCTTCTTTTGTTGATGTGGAAAGCGGAAAATCAAAAAAATTCCCTTCATCATCAAAAAAGTTTAAAAAAGAATGGTTTGAATATGCAAGAAAACAGGTTGATGACTGGCAGAGTTTTTGTACTCATCATGGTGCGTTTCCCCTTGCAGTTTCCACTGCAGATGATTGTGCCGTTGTGTTAGGGCGATTTTTTGCTTCCGGGGCAGTGAGGTAAAAATGAAAAAAAAGGCCTTAGTCATTATTATTTTTTGTTTTGCTTATTTTTTGTTTTCGGAGGATAATGTTTCCGTTCAGATTCTTATTCCTGCAAAACCGTATATCGGCGATATTTGCCAGTTAAAGACCGTTTTTTCTACAGATGCCGGACTTATTTCAAACACAGGCGATGATTCTTTTTCTAATTTTATGGAATTATCGGTTTTGTGGTCAGGTTTTAAGCCCTTTGAAGAAAAATGCCTTATTCAGGAAGTGATTCTGGAAAAAAACGGAAGAGAATATACTCTTTCCATAACTTTTATTCCCTGGCAGACAGGAATCCTTGACTTTTCTTCTTTGAATCTGTCTGACCTTATTGATTTTTCATCGGAAAAAAAATCCAGAACTCATGCTCCTTTTATAATAAAATTAAAACCTGTAACAGTCAGTTCTCTTGTAGAAAAAACAGGCGACATTTCTTCCAGACCGGCACAAGGACCTTTTGTTTTACCGGGAACGATTTTTTCTGTTGTTTTAATAAGTACTGTTTGCCTTATTTTATTTATCCTTCTTGTGGTTTTGCTTTTTCACCTTTCTTCCGTTGCAGAAGGCGTAAATTCAAAAAAGATTGAAAGAAGAATCCGCCGCCTTAACAAAAAAACTGTTTCAAAATTAAAAAAACTTCTTAAAATTTCTGTTGATTCCAGTGATTTTTGCGACAGGCTGTTTTTTACTTTAAGGGAATATTTGTGCCTCCGTTTTGATGAAAGTTTTGCTTCCAGGACTTCCGGCGAAATTTTTGCAGGTCTTGAAGAAGCTGCCTGTTCATCAATGTCGGAAAGTCAGGCGGAAGGGGCTGAAACTTTTGTAAAAATATTTTCCCGTCTTGATTATCTTCGTTTTGCTTCCGGTTCCCTTGATTCTCAAAAAAAGCCTGAATCCCTCTGGCAGACAGAAATTACTGCCGAAGAAAAAAAATCTCTTGTGGAAGAGGGAATTTATGCAATCATAAAACTTAACGAGGTTAATAATGCCGGTATTTGAAAATCCTCTTGCCTTTATTTTCCTTCTTGCAATTCCTCTTCTCTTTGTTCTGCGTCATTTTAAAATTTTTTCTGAAATTTCTTTTCCTGTAAATTTTGCTGACTGGAATGGAAAATCCTTTGAATGGAACGAAAAAAGTTCGCTGTTTTTAAGAAAAACTGCTGCTGCATTAAGAATTCTGGCCTTTGTTTCACTGATTTTTGCCCTTGCAGATCCTGTAATCCGCCATCAGGAAAAAATATATACATCCAGAGGCGCAGATGTTTTTTTTGTGCTTGATACAAGTCCGTCTATGGCTTCTAAAGATATTGCAATGATGACACGGCTTGATGCTGCAAGAAGCGGCATTCATACAGTTCTTATGAACAACAGGGGAACGGCTTTCGGGCTTGTTGCCATGGGAAGTGAAGCGGCTGTTCTTGTTCCTCCCACATTAAATCAAAAAGTTTTTCTGGAACGGATGGACAGTCTTGTTCCCGGTGGGCTGGGAGACGGCTCTGCAATAGGAATAGGATTAAGTAAAGCCGTATATCATCTTATTTCTTCAAATGCCCCAAAAAAATGTCTTGTGCTTATTACAGACGGTGAAAATAATGCCGGTTCCATTCACCCTGATACAGCTTCAAAACTTGCTGTGGAAAATGGAATGACAGTTTATGTGCTTGGAATTGGAACTAAAGGTTCTGTTCCCATTGAATATACCGATCCTAAAACGGGAATTGTCCGTTCCGGCTTTTACGAGTCCGATTTTGACCGGTCGGCACTGGAAGAAATTGCCTGGCTTGGCGGAGGTCGATATTTTGGAATTGAATCTGTCCGCGAACTTGGTGAAGCTCTTTCTCTTATAAGCAGAAAAGAAAATGTTTCTCAGAATTTTTATTACAAAAATACGCAGGAACAGATATACGACAGGTTTCTGTATGCTTTCTGTGTTTTTGCAGTTCTTGCCTGGTTTATAAGCCGGATTATTTTAAAAGAGGTGCGATAAAAATTACATCCGTGTAATTTTTATCACTGCTGGAGGTTAAGTATTGTGATTAGTATAGAAAAACCCGGTGTTTTAGTTTTTCTT
>CAMAFU010000100.1 GCA_945833725.1 uncultured Treponema sp. | reverse complement strand
TTTGCCCTGACCATTCGCTCCTTCGCGCCCCAATTTTTCTCATCAACTAATGCGGAACTCCTGCACCGTATATAAAGGCATGGAAGAAAAATTTAATCATTACGGTTAAACTTTCCGATTTTTAATATATGGCATCAAACAGTTACGAAAAACCGGATTTCTGGTCAAAAAAAGCTTTCTCCGAAGGGTATCCTGCCCGCTCAGTATACAAACTGAAAGAAATCGACGAAAAATTCGGCATGTTGAAAAAAAATTATAATGTTTTGGATTTAGGTTCTTCTCCCGGAAGCTGGACTGTATTTCTTCTGCGTACAATGGAAGGTACAGGCAAAGTTGTGTCCTGCGATTTAAATCCCCTTTCAAAAGTTGTAAAAGGCGACAACCTTGTTTTTATTCAGGGCGATTTAACAGACAATGCGGTTCGGGAAAAAATAAAGACAGAAGGACCTTTTGACCTTGTAGTTTGTGATGCAGCACCAAAAACAACAGGAAACAGAGTTGTAGACACAGCCAGTTCCCGGTTTCTTGTAAAAATGGCAATTTATTATGCCCAGACAATGCTTAAACCCGGCGGAAACTTTGCCGTAAAAATTTTTCAAAATGGCGACCAGCAGGAATTCCTTAAAATGATGCGGGAAATTTTCCAAAGTGCCAAAGGATTTAAACCAGCCGCCTGCCGTTCCGAAAGTTTTGAAACATATCTTGTGGGGCTTAATAAAAAACAGGGTGTTTAAGATTTTATCCTGCATAACGAAAAATGCAGAAACTGCCGGTACTTTTTACCAATGTAAAAATGTTTTATGATTAGTGCTTATTAAAAATCGATTTGAATTGGAAAAATATGAAAAATAAAAAAATAAAAATAAAAATAAAAATAAAATTCCCGACTTTTTTAAGAACACTGGAACTTTTTTCCGTATCAATGGCGTCCTGTGCCGTAGTTTTTGCCAGTGCTCTTTTTTTTGACCAGAAAAAACCGGAAGAAAACGGACAGGGTGGTTATGAATCTCCCGGCATTCCCCTTACGGCAGAAATTACAGAAAATTCAGCAGAAATGGTTTCTTCAATTTCGTATAAATCATACAGAGTTCGTCCCGGCGACATGATAAGTTTTATTGCCAGCGATTTTGGAATAACAGAAGACACAATAATTTCCGTAAATAACATTCATAATTCACGCCAGCTCCAGATAGGGCAGTTTTTAAAAATTCCTTCAATTCCCGGAATTCTTTATACAGTCCGGGAAAACGGCGAAACTGTACAAACTGTTGCAGCAAAATTCAAGGTTGAATCAGAGAAAATCTGCGGCGTAAATCATATTTCAGAAGAAAACAGTTTTACGGCAGGAACCATGCTTTTTGTTCCTGATGCAAAACTTGACTGGATTACAAGGCAGGAAATAAACGGCGACTTGTTTAAAAAACCAATTCACGCACACTGGTATCTTTCTTCTTCTTTTGGCTGGCGAAAATCACCTTTTACAGATGCAAGAACATATCACGGCGGTGTAGATATGGCATGCAGCCAGGGAACAAGAATTTATGCAGCTCTTCCCGGAAAAGTTACTTCAAGAGGATATAACAATACTTACGGAAACTATGTTATTATAAAACATCATTCCGGTTACAAAACCCTTTACGCCCACATGAGCGAAATAAAGGCAAAACAGGGCGACTATGTAGGTCAGGATACAGTTATTGGTTATGTGGGCAGCACAGGTTTAAGTACAGGTCCCCATCTTCACTTTTCTGTATTTAAAAACGGCAAACAGGTAAATCCTGCAAATTTATGGAACTAAGCTTTTAAAACTGTTTTTGCAGCTTTTCCTGAATTTTTAAGGCAGAAGGCGTTAAAGCAAGACCTTCTCCGCTAGTTTCCTTCAGGCACTTTGGAATAAGGGCACCAATTCTTCCCATAGAATCAATTACCTCATCGGCAGGAACGGCACTTTTTACACCGGCTTTAGTCAACTGACTGGAAATAACGGCATTAACGGCTCCTGCCACAATTCTTTTCATACATGCATTGGATTCCCCCATTTTAACGGCTTTTTCCATTACTTCAGTCATAAAATCTCCCACAAGTCTGTTAGGCTGTTTCCGAAAAGCTTCAAGTTTTGCTCCGTCTCCACCGCTAAGACCGCTGGCAGATTTTAGAGAACCGTCGTAACTGTCGTCAGCATTTTTCATTGCATCCAGCATAGATTCCATTTTAGAAAAAGACTCATCAAAAGAAACATTCCTCTCTTTCATATCATCAAAAATAATAACTTCCCAAAATGCCTTATTTTCTTTGATGCACTTATTTAAAATTTCTTTCAGGGAACAAAAAGCCATAATCATACCTCACAAAAAAAACAAAATGCCGTGTCCCTCCTTTCAGTCGGGCCGCGCTTTCCGAGCTTCGCCTCCACCGGCTCATCCCTCCACTTTGTTCCGGGACGGCAAAGCCGGCTCTCCAATCGCTCACGGAAAAATCAGTTTTTCAGACTGTAATAAGTTACTTTTTCAATGCCTTCAAGAATAAGCTCAACGGAATTAGGGTGTCCGTCTTTCAGCGAAGATTTCCCGAAAGATATTTTAATTCCCTGTTTTTCAGCTTCTTCAAGGCTTTCAGGAATTTTCGGATCATCGGGAAGCATTCCCAAAAGACCGGCTACAAGAGCTTTTTGTGTTCCGTGGTCTTTTCCAGTTGCAAAAAAAGAGCCGTACAAAAGAACTTTTGCAGATTTTAACTGTTCAGCAAGAAGTTAAAAAACTGCTGTCAATAAGTAAAAAAAACAAAAAAAAGTGAAATTTACCGTCTTAACAAATTGACCATAACCGCAAAAGTTTGATATACTTCAAAAAGTATCAGGTCATAAGCCTCTGCAACCAGGGCCATTAGCTAAGCTGGTTGTAGCGCCGGCCTTATAAGCCGGGTCTTACCCAAGTTCAAGTCTTGGATGGCCCAATAGTCACTCGACTTGTCGGGTGGCTATTTTTTTTGTTCATGGAGATTGTATGAATAGGAACAAAAAAATATTACTCTTTTGTCTGCTAAACTGGCAGTTAGCATCATTAGCATTTTCAACAGAAAACAATTCCGTAGTTTTTGATTCTGCACAACCTGTTTTTTCAACTTTTAGTACCGATACCGTTAATTTTAACCTTCTTTCTCAGCAGCCTCAAAATGAATGTCAGGTTTCAGGTCAAAAGACATGGAGCGAAAAAAAACATCCTCTTGCCGCTCTTACTGCAGCAGCAGGTTTTAATATCCTTCTTTCTAGCTACAACAGGTTTGTTATTCGTTCTGGCTGGGCTACTGTAGGGGCAGAAGATTTTGACAAATTCTGGGAAAAAAAGCCTGAATGGGACCCGGACTGGTACTGGACAAATTTTTTCCTTCATCCATATCAAGGTGCCCAGTATTATATGGCGAGCCGGGGTTCAAATTTAGGATGTGCTTCATCTTTTGCCGTTACATTCCTAGGTTCCCTTATGTGGGAATATTTATGTGAATCAACGCCGCCTTCCATAAACGATCAGGTTTACACTTCCATAGGTTCTTTTTGTGTAGGAGAAATGTTTTACCGCCTTAGTCAGGAAGCCGATTCTTTAAATCATCTTTTTGCCCTGGCCGTAAATCCTCAGCGCCTTTGGACAGAACATGTCTGGCAAATAAAACAGAAAAGCACTTCTGGAAACATTAATTCCCTTTCATTAGGATTCCAGCTTGGAAACTATACTGGAATTACAAAAACTCATGGAAGCGGAAACCTTGCCAGCAGCCAGACAGAAATTTTTCCGGTTCTTGCAGGAATAAATTTCGACACCGAATACGGCGACCCCTACAGCCACGATTCAAATAAGCCGTTTTCCCAGTTTACCCTCAGTGTTAGCGGCGAAATCGGGGCGGGCAGCGGAATTTCAGGGCCATGTGCCTACGAAGAGCTGGATAAAAAACTGGGATATGCCATAAGAATTTTCTCCGATGGAATGGTGTTTGCAAGAACAGTTAATTTTGGCGGCAGCAGACAGGCTTCTTTAGGCATGACAATGATTTACGATTTTAACTGGCATTCATCCTATATGATTTCTTCTTTGGCACCGGGGTTCGCCTTTAAAGAAAAAATAAACTTTCCTTCCGGAGATTTAAAATATCAGCTTCAGCTGGCAGGAATTCTTCTGGGCAATACAGATTTTATTTATTTCCACAGAAATGTAAAATACACCGCAGGAAGAACATACAGTTACACAACAGGATTCCAGTCTATTCTTAAATCATCATATTGCTGGAACAGCGGTCATAGCATTAATTTTGCTTTCCGGGGCTACGCAATGTACGATTTTGAACACCAGAAACAAAGTGGTGCCGATATTGGCTGGGAATACATAGGCCTTCTTTCCGCTTCCTATGAAATACCCCTTTCAAAAACAGTACGCCTTGGTTTTCAGGAAGAGTTATACGGAAAAGCAGCAGTTTATAAACAGCTTCCCTTTGCCTCAAAAGTATTTAACAATGCAAAAATTTATGCCAAACTTCAGTTAAAATAACACGGTTAATCTTACACAAGGGGAGTAACCTTCGCATAATAAAAATGGGAGTTCCAATGAAATTTCTAAGCACAAGGAACAGAAACAATACAGTAAATTTTGAAAATGCCGTTCTTAACTGTATGCCATCAGACGGCGGCCTTTATGTTCCAGAAGATTTTGCCGATTTAAGACGCTGGCTTTTATATACAGACGAAAAAACATCATTTTCAAACATAGCAGGCACTCTTACTTCCGCCTGCATAAACGATGAATTTTCTCCCATAATATGCGAAACCATTGCATCAAAGGCATTTTTCTTCCAGCCGGAAATATTCCCTCTTCAAAAAAATATTTTTGCCTTAAAATTATACGAAACTCCTACAGGAAGCCACAAAGATTTTGGCATAAGCTATCTTGTAAACTGCATCGAAACAATTCACAGCCTTAACGGAGGTTTTTCAATTTTCCTTGATGCAACAAACGGTGAATTGGGAGCAAGTTTAGCCCGTTTTGTAAGAGACAAAAAACACATAAAAGCGCTTTTGCTTTATCCAAAAGGTTCTGTAAGAGGATTATCCGAACAGGATTTTTTCTGGAACGGCGGAAATGTTTATCCTCTGGAAGTAGACGGCACGGAACAGGACTGTCATAATCTTGTGCGTAAAATATTTTCCCAAAAAGAACTTGTAGAAAAATTCCACCTTACAGTGGCAAATACTGCAAATATCGGCCGGCTTCTTCCCCAAATGTTTTTTTATCCTTTTGCCTTTTCCCGGTTAAAACAAAAAGTTCACGGCGACATATTTTATTCCATGCCCTGTGGAAATTACAGCAACCTTGCCGCAGGTCTTTACAGCTGGAAATTAAGCCTTCCTGTAAACGGTTTTTTTTGTCCTGCCACACCGTCCCTTACTTTAGATTCCCTTGGTTCATGTATAATTCCCGACGACATGGTACCTTTTAACCAGAGAGAACCATCTGATCCTGCAAGTCCCAGCAACCTTGAGCGGCTTGAATCCATTTTTAACAGCAATTCACTTATGCTTAAGAATTTTATATATCCGTCAGTACTTTCAGAAGAAAAAATACAGAATGCCTGTCAGGAACTTTTTATGAAGTACGGAATTTTAGCAGATAAAAATACATCATCAGCCTGGGCTGCAATTACCGAAAAAAAAGAAATGCTGGAAGAAGATGAAGGAACGGCCGTTCTTGTAATGAGAGATCACCCGGCTTTAAACAGTGAGTATGTCCGCCACTCAACAGGAGAAATGCCGGAAATTCCAGAAAACATTCAGAAAGCCTTTTTGCCTGTTCAAATAAAAAAGCCCCTTATAACAGAGGCTTTGCAGGTAATAAAAATTTTAGAAACCCTTATTTAAGTTTTTCAGGAATCGGGTGCCCCGGCTTTGCCGTCGGGCTTTCCGGGGTTCCGTCTTCGACTTCATTGGAAAACTTTCGTTTTCCAACGGCTTTCGCCGCCCCTCCAATCCCTGGCACTTTTTTATTTTTCTTTGGACAGAACTCCGGTCAGATAATAGGCTTCATGAGAGAATCTAGAAACTGATTCACTTAAAACAAATATCGCTTAAACCATTGTGCTGTATCTGTATTAAAATCATATCCCATATCATCTTTCATAAGAAATCTATACATCATACAAAACATCGGATTCTGTAATTCTTCCTGAAAAAGAGTTTCTTCTTTTGTTACTAAAAAATGTCTGTAAAACAATCTGATTCCATTCTGTATCATTTCTTTAGAAGTTTCGTTTATAAAGCCATATTTACTTAAAGAATCAAAAAAATTAGTAATAAAATATGCAGGGAAAATTTTTCTTCTAAATGTTAAATACATGTCTTTTCCAGACATGTCAGGGAATGGTTGATATATTAAATTATCATCAGGAAGTAAATCTTCATTCATGAATAATTTTATTACTTTCCAGCTTGGTCTAGAACTTTCACTTTTGGTCCATCTATTAATCAGGATTTTTAAGTCTGTAGAGTCCTTTTCATCAATTTCATATTTTTTATCATTCCAATATTGAAAAAGTTGCTTTTTATCCTTAACAAGTGCAAGGAATAAATCAAACACACCTTCTAACGGTTCAACAATTTTTGTGTATTCATTAGATGGAAGGTAAAAATTAAACTGATATACAGCTGCAACAATAGAATCAAAACGACTATTTGTTTTTGTAAATACTTCTTGAGCTGAACGTTTATAAGCATTACAAATTGAATACATAATTGTATATTCACAAAACTCACTGTCAGAAATTACATTCTGTGGAGTAAATTGAATTGCACGCATATAAGGAATAAGTAAATCTAAAAT
>CAMAFU010000099.1 GCA_945833725.1 uncultured Treponema sp. | reverse complement strand
ACCTGCCGGTTTTATTTTGTTAAAATTATCTTCCAGAAAATTCAAAAGAATTATCCGCTTTGTATTGTGAGGTTACTGTGAAAAAATACCTGCTTTTTTCCGTATTTTTTTGTTTGTGTTCGGCTTTTTTTGCCCAAGTTTCGGTGGATCCTTCAGATAATTTTTACAGACAGGTTGAACGGTGGGAAACTCTTGGCATAATTGAAAAACAGCCTTCTTTAAGGCCTTATCCGCTGCCTGTTGTCGAAAAAATCCTGAAATCAGTTATAGAAACGGAATCTCAAAACGAATCTTCTTTGGCAAAGCAGATTTATGAAGAAGTTTTCAACAGGTCATGGAAACTTTTATTTGAGGGTTCTGTTTACGGCGCAAAAAAAGAAAGCTTCAGCAAAAGAGCCATGGCCAAATACGGTGTGGAAGGGGATATTTCTTTTCTGAATGTTTTTTCCGCCGGCTGGCAGCTTGATTTTCTGTCCGATCTTTTTCCAGAAACTTCCGTCCTGCCAGAATATCAGTATTTTCCGTATTTTTTTGCTGATGGCAGGGGAAGCAAATTAAAAAATTACATGGAATGTGACGGTAATCTGGCTGTAAAAATCAACGGGTTTTATTTTCAAACGGGATTGAATCATAATTCCTTTGGAAACTTTTATGAAGACAGCCTTACATTAAACCCTTCGGCAAAACATTCTGCTAATTTTGTTTTAAGCTATATGGGAAAAAACTGGAATTATACTCAGGGTGTTTTCTGTTTAACGGCTACACGGTCTTCAGAAAATATTCTGGAAGATCCCGGTAAATATCCTTTTAAATATCTTATGATGCACAGCGTTGACTGGAATATTTCAAAAAAAATTTCCCTTTCATTTTATGAATCTATAATTTACGGACAAAAGTTCAACATTTCATTTGCTGTTCCTATGCTTTACATGGTTACTCAGGGAGTTACAGGTTATTCTGCCAACAATCTTTTTATGGGCGGAAGTTTTGTTTACAGTCCTGTTCCTTCCCTTTCCTTTAACGGTGATTTGTATCTCGACGATATAGGTTTTACCGGATTAAAAGAATATAAAGACATAAAACTTCACTGTGCCGGAGCTTTGGGTGTAAAGTATGTACCTGAAAATAATTCTGTGATTCAACTTGTAAAGGCCGGTTATACTCTTGTAACTCCGTTTATGTATTCCCACTGTCATAATGATGATAATGGAAATGCTGTTGGAATGGGGGATGTAAATTATCAGATTTATACAACAGGCGGAACTCCTTTAGGCTCAAACCTCCCTCCAAACTCAGACAGAATTGCTTTAAAAGTTGAACTTGCTCCTGTATCAGGTCTTTCCGTAAAAGTGGGAGGCGCATTTATTCGTCATGGAAATGTAACGGAATCCCTTACAAAAGAAGAACAGATTTCCCTCCTTGCAAGTCCGGCCGGTTTTTATGCTACAGACGGTTCCATAAATCAACATTCGGCCTATGGCGAAAACGGAGATACAAAAAAAGACAGATACATGGATTCTGCAGATAACAGGACTATGATTCTTACCCAGCCCACAAAGGAATATACTTTTCAGACAGATATAGAAATAGGGTGGAAGTTACCGCCGTCGAAAGCTGGAAAATTTGAAATTACTGCCGGCTACACCTTTGAGTACATAAAAAATTATGGCGTTGGAAACGAAATGCTTGCTGGAAAAGGGTGGAAATACAATTCCCAGGATCAAAAATATTACGAAAGCTATGATTCTTCTACAGAAACTTACACAAATGAAGTTGATGTGGAAAGTGAACTGGCAAAAGCTCTGGCGGACTGGAAAAGTCAGCTTAAAAATGTAATGAACCACTATTTGACCGTAAAATTTAAGTACAGGTATTAGTGCAGGCTCAGGCTGGCGAAACTCTCTGTTTTATTTGTGCGTGACTGGAAAAAGCGTTCATTCTGCACTTTAACTTAAGTTTTTTCCCGACATTGAAACAGTGGCGAAAGACCCGCTATAATGTCCTCATGTTTACAAGAAAAACCAAAATTGTATGTTCCATAGGCCCTGCCTGCGACAATGATGAAACAATCCGACAGATGATTCTTGCCGGCATGAATGTGGCCCGCTTTAATTTTTCTCACGGAACCCATGAATGGCATAAAGCAGCCATGGAAAGAGTAAGGCGCATTTCAGAAGAACTTGATTTGCCGGTAGCCGTTCTTCTTGACACTAAAGGACCTGAAATACGGACAGGCCTGGTAGAAAACGACGGAAAATTTTCCATTGCAGCCGGAGAACCTGTGGAAATTACTTTTGATGATTCTTTCTGTTATGGAAGTTCTCCTTCAAATATCTGCCATATAAGCCTTTCATGGAAAGAAGGCCTTAAAAAACTTTTTCCAGGCGTAAAGGTACTTATTGCCGACGGACTTATAGAGCTTTCAGTAGAAAAAGTCCAAGAAAATAAAATTTTATGTACAGCCTTAAATTCCGGTTCAATTGGCAGCAGAAAAAATGTAAACCTTATTGGAGTCCATCCGGGACTTCCGATTTTGTCCGAAAAAGACAGGGAAGACTTATGTTTTGGAGCGGAAATGAATGTTGATTTTGTTGCCGCAAGTTTTGTAAGTTTCCCGGAAGAAGTTGTTGAAGTAAAATCATTCCTCAAAAAAATCGGCTCAAAAGCCCGGCTTGTTGCCAAAATTGAAAACGAAGAAGGCGTAAACAACATACAGGAAATTGTAAAAGAAGCAGACGGAATTATGATTGCCAGAGGTGATTTAGGCGTTCAGCTTCCTACAGAAAAAATCCCTCTGGCACAAAAAGCAATTACCGCCATTACAAGAAAAGCCGGAAAACCTGTTATAACAGCCACACAAATGCTGGATTCCATGATTGTAAATCCCCGCCCCACACGGGCAGAACTTACAGATGTTTCAAATGCCGTTTTTGATGGAACAGATGCCGTTATGCTTAGCGGCGAAACTGCCGGCGGAAAATATCCTGTGGAATCCGTAAAGATGATGGCCCTTATTACTCAGACTACAGAAATGTCCGAAGAGTATAAATCCAGAATGAAATTTTCTGACAGTGAATATAACAGCAGCGGCGAAATAGGCAAAATGGTTGCCCATAGCGCGTACACACTGGCCACTTCCCTAAAAGCAAAGGCAATTATTGTTCCTACATTGCACGGAAATACAGCACGAATTATCGGAGGGTTTCGCCCAGAGCAAATTGTTATTGCCGTTACACCAGAAAAAACAGTCTGCCGCCAGCTTATGCTTCAGTGGGGAGTTTTTCCTGTTCTGTGCAAAGTTGCCGACGATTCAGAAAACATGGTTCAAAATGCCGTAAAACTTGCTTTGGACAGCGGAGCCGTTGAACTTTCCGATAAAGTCGTTGTTTGTGCCGGAATCCCAATTTCCAGTCCCCTTATGATAAATTCAATTAAGGTAATTCTTGTGGGAAATGTTATTGCCCGGGGAACTTCATTTGGCTTTGGAACAAAAAAACGGGCTTACGGCAGGGTAGTGCACGAAGGAAACATGCCCCTTATAAAAGAAAAATATACAGTCGAAAAACATTTAATCCTTGTCTGCAATAGAATTACCGAAGATTTAATTCCTGCCCTAAGAGTTGTAGACGGTGTGGCCGCAGAATCAGGTAGCGATATTAGTGCCGAAAATCTTGCCCTTATAAATCGGGAACTTGTGTGGATTTTAAATGCCGGTGATGTAAGAAAAAATCTGGAAAACGAGCAGTCCGTAACTCTGGACGGCGAACAGGGCGTAATTTACGAAGGTATTGTCTAAAATTTTTTACGGGCGGCTTTTTTGCCGGGCTGATTCCTTCGGCAGGCTCAGGAACCAGCCCGGCAAAAAAACAGGCTATCCGCACTTCCGCTAATCGCTCCATCCGGCAAGCCGGACGCTTCGCGGTGCTACTATCCTTGCCGCGGGATAAACAGAAAGAGAGGACAGGCTTTTTACAGGCTTGTTAAAAATCCTGAAATCATTCCGCCTATAATCAGGGAGCAGATTTGTCCTGAAACATTGGCACTTACGGCATGCATAAGAATAAAATTCTGGCTGTCTTCTTCTAATGCTATTTTTTGTACAACACGACTTGCCATTGGAAAGGCAGAAATTCCGCAGGCACCTGTCATTGGGTTTATTTTGTTTTCTTTTTTAAGAAACAGGTTAAGCCCTTTAGCAAACAGAACGCCACAGACTGTGTCGCCGGCAAAGGCAATAAGTCCTAAAAGCATTACAAGCAGTGTCTTTATGTTCAGAAAATTTATGGCAGTCATGCTTGCACCTATGCTTATGCCTAGAAGAATGGTTACAATATTTGAAAGTTCATTTTGTGCGGTGCAGGATAATTTTTCCAGAACTCCACATTCTTTCATTAAATTGCCGAACATTAAAAATCCAATTAATGCTGCAGCATCAGGAATAAAAAGACTTACAAAAACTGTTGATGCTACGGGAAATACAATCATAATCCATTTGGGAATATTTTTATTTTTCGACTTAATCCTTATTTTCCGCTCATTTTTTGTTGTTAAAAGTTTTATAACAGGTGGCATAATTACAGGAACAAGACTCATATAAGAGTAAGCGGCAACTGTTATCTGCCCTAAAAGTTCCGGCGCATGCTTTCCTGCAACAACAATAGCCGTAGGCCCGTCTGCCGCTCCTATTACTCCAATGCTTAAAGCCTGCTTTATGTCAAAACCAAAAAAATACCATGCAATGAATGAAGCAATAAAAATGCCTCCGTGGGCTGCAATTCCGAAAATCATTAACCAGGGGCGTTCCAAAAGAGGCGTAAAATCAATCATGGCACCTACGCCAATAAAAATTAAAAGAGGAAAAAGTTCCGTTAAAATCCCGTAATCAAACAGAAGTTGCAGCGCACCGGGATGTTCTGCCGTTCCAAGAACTATAGAAAAAGGCAGGTTTACAAGAATTGTACCAAACCCAATGGGAAGAAGAAGCATTGGTTCATATTTTTTTGCTGTGGCAAGGTAAATAAGTACACCGCCAATAGCATACATTACAAACTGCTGCCAGCCTAGAGAGCCGATTCCGCTTAAAAAATAACTTCCGATTTTTTCCATAAACATAATTTCCTCCCATAAAAACACCGCGTTAGCGGCAGCACATGGATGTGCTGAAAAGTTTGCGAAGCAAACAGTGATAAAAATTACACGGATGTAATTTTTATCACACCTCCTGCTATGGTTTCAGGCAAGAAAAAAGACCCCTTGCCTGAAGATTCCATAAAAAAATGAAATAAACAGACAAAAGGTCTTGTTTGCGGTTAAAAACCGTCTAAAGAACCAGGTAAAAACCGGCTGTTGATTCTTTAGGAAATAACTACTCCCCTTTTGACACCCAAAGTTTAAGCCTGGCAGAAAAAACTGTCAAGCAGCCAAAGTAGCTTTGTCTGAGCAGGAATGCCTGCGTGTGTTGATTATTGGCTGTTATTTTATATAATGTAAAAATGGTGGAAAAAATTTCGGTTATTGCATTTGACATTGATGGTACTTTATATCCTTCTCTCAAATTTTATTTAAGAATCATTCCCTATTTTTTACATCATATTTCATTTTTCCAAAAATTTAATTCTGTCCGGAAAGTCCTTCACAAAACGGCTCCTCTTCCAGATTTTTATGAATATCAGGCCAGACTTCTGGCAGAAAAAAAACAAATACCTGTTCAACAGGCAAAGGATCAGATTCAGCGTTATGTTTACGACGGATTAAAACCTTATTTTGAACAAATAAAGTCGTTCGATTATGTTTTAGAGTCGTTTAAAAGGTTAAAAGAAGCCGGTTACCGTCTGGCTCTTCTTTCGGATTTTCCTCCTTCTCAAAAAGGCGAAACATGGGGAGTTCTTCCTTATTGCGAACTTGTTTTAGGTTCAGAAGAATGTGGAGCCCTTAAGCCTTCAAAATATCCTTTTGGAATTCTGGCTCAAAAACTTGGTGTTATGCCGGAAGAAATTTTATATGTAGGAAATTCAGTAAAATACGATATAATCGGAGCAAAAAAAGCGGGAATGAAAACGGCATATATTCTTCCTTTTTGGCGCAGACTGTTTTCCAAACCCCTTAAACTTGCCGATATAAACTTCTCTAACTATCGTCAATTTACTGATATTATGCTAAAATAATCTCCGATTTTCCTGTGCTTTCCTGTGTAATTTGCTTAGGATTTCAGGATTTTTCTATTAGTCTGTTTTTGGGTGGGTAAAAAGTGACTGTTCTTTCTATTATTGTATCAACTGCAGTTGCATCTTTAATTGTCTTTATTTTAAGGTCTATGGACAAAGACAAAAATCATATCGAACGGGTAAAAAAATATGCTGACGGGCGGCAGACTCAGTTCGACGACTATTTTAAAGAGCAATGGAACAAACTTTCCGGCCTTATGGCAGAATTTGATACAAAAAAAATCACAATGACTGCCACAATAAATCGTGTAGAAAGGCAGATTGCCGACTTTAAGCAGATTGAATCAAATTTTTCATCTCAATTTGAAGTAATTTCCGATATGGAAAAAAAAATAAAGGATTTCCACTCAACTCTTTCTGAACTTGATGAAATGACTGCAAGTGTTGAACACAACCTTCAGCTTGTAAAAAAAGAAAGTTCGACTGTGGAAAATATTTCATCAAAAATTGACCAGCAGAAAAAAACTGTTGATTCAATAATAAAAAATGTTTCCTCCATCGAAGAAAAATTTAAAAATCAAAATAACGAAAGCCTTAAAAAAATTGGAACGGAACTTTTAAATCAATATCAAAAAAGAGCCGAAAAGGCAGAAGCCGTTACAAAAAGTGCTTCTGACCATGTTGATGAAGTTCTTGAAAAAC
>CAMAFU010000098.1 GCA_945833725.1 uncultured Treponema sp. | reverse complement strand
AAAAATATTTTTTTCATTATGAACCTCAAATTTACTTATTTGTAATATTGAATGAAAGAACAAATTTCCATTTATTTTCCCATTTAATGCTATTATTTTCATCAAATCGGAATGTATTTGCAAAAAGAAGACGCAGCGGGAACTGAGGAATTGAGAACCGCAGTCCAGGACCTGTGCTGAAATAAAAATCCTGAAGGCTTAAGTCATTAAAGAAACCGACAACATTGCTTTTTATAACGGCAGCATCACCGAACCAGTCTAAGGCAAGAACACCAGGAACTACAGGCATTCTAAGTTCTAAAATATTGCTCCAGAGAAGATTTCCCCTTTTTGTATTATAAATATTTGTCCATCCTCTGGCATTGAACATACCGTCAATATAAACTCTGGAAGAGTTTCCGATTCCAGTTCCGGGAACAGGGAAAAGTGCACTAAGACCGGAATATGCCGACAATACAAACTTTAATGCCCAGTTTTCTGTTACAGGAACATTAAGAAGGGTAAAATATTTTTCCAGTTTTGTGTCGCTTCTAAGGAAAAATTCAGATTCCCATGGAGAGAGTCCGTACCATGTAAATCTTTGGCTGGCAAACCATCCTTTTGAAGGATCGTAATTTATATCCCTGTCGTCCAAAGAAAAAGCAACCCACACAGAATTCTGCAATCCCCAGCGGTTTGCATATTCGCTTACAGTTGAATCTACAGGAATCCAAAGAGATTCGTTGTATTCGTTATTAACAAGACTGGCATTTATACCTCCAGAAAGAGAAAGTATTGCCCATACAGGAGTCCACCTATGTCCTGCCGATACGCCAAAACTCCATACCCATCGTTCGTATTCCATATAGTAGTTTGAATCATCAACAGTACCGTCCTGATTAACTTTAAGACGCAGACAGTTATTGGAAGAATGAGAAAATGAAGTACTTATAGAAGTTGAAATCGGAAGTCCCCAAAGCCAATTTTCACCATAGCTTAAAGAAAAAGACTGTTCATCTGTAGCGATTGTAGAACTTGCACTTATAGATTTACCAAGGCCCCGTAAATTAGAATCCTGCCATTTTACAAAGAGAGCAAACGGAAGGTCTTCAGGATTTGATACAGCCGAAAAAGTAACACCGAATTCAATGGAAGTAGTAGACTGCTCATCTACAGAAAAAACAAGATTAACAAGATTTTCTTCTGAACCTGGAACTATATCAGGAACAACGGCACTAAAATACTGAAGGTTGTATAAATTTCTTAAACCTGTCTGAATTTTTGCCTTGGAAAAAATATCACCGGCTTCAAGAGGAATTTCCCGCCGTATTACATGTTCTTTTGTTCTGGAATTTCCCTTTATTGCAATGCTTTCCACATGACTTCTTAAACTTTCAACAATCTGAAAATCGTAGGAAATTACTTTGTTTTCGCTGTCTTTTACAGGCATTGGCTGAAATCTGTTTGAAGTATAGCCGTTTTCATAATATAAATCGGCAATAGCCATAACAGTTTCCTGATATTTCTGCTGCTTATATACAGAACCAGGTTTCATTTTTACATAGGATTCCAATGTTTCCGAAGAAAAAATTACATTGCCTTTGAAAGTCATTCCCCCGAATGTATACTGGGAACCTTCAACAACAACAAAAGTAATCGAAAGCTCGTCGCGGTTTTTCTTTTCGTTTACAGAAACTTCTTTTACCACATCGATTACCTGTGCATCAACATATCCAATGCTCATGTAATAGGAAACAATAGCCTGTCTGTCGGCTTCCAGTTCAGACTCCTGAAAGGCTCCCTTACTTATAAGACCGACTTCTTTAAGTTTTAACTTGCCTTTTAGGGTTTTGGAAGAAACCACATTGTTTCCCCTAAAATCAATTTTTGCAATTACAGTGGAACGCCCCTCATCAATTTTAAAAACCACATCAACGCCGTTTTCGCCCTGCTGAAAAGAAGAACTTATTTTTACATTTGTGAATCCTTTGCCAAGGTACAAATCTCGAATTGCCCGCTCATCAAAACGCATTTTGCTTTCTACAAAAACATCTTTTTCTTTGATTGAAACGGCTTCTTTAAGTTCTGCTGTTCTAATCTGCCTGTTTCCAGAAAAAACAATTCTTCTGATGGAAGGTCTTTCCACAACAGTTAAATTTATTGAAACTGTGTTTCTTTTTGCATCCCCTGGAACTGCCTCCGGAATTATTTCATCGAAAATATCAAGGGCATAAACCCTGTCCAAAAGGGAACTGAAAACATCATCTGTAAATTTTTTTCCGATAAAGCCGGAGGTAACACCTTCAACTTCCTTTGAATCTACATTCTTTAAATTTTTAAACGAAACGGATTTTATGATTTTTCCGTAATACCAGTCTGAATCAGCATATTCTGCAGAATCGCCAGAATCACCTTCTCCTGCAGCAAGAGAAACAGGCACAAAAATTGAAAAAACAATGAATAAAACGGAAAAAAGTTTTTTTCGATTAGAAAACATAATGTCTCCAGTATAAAATATATTTAGCACACCTGAACAAACGGTTGAAAAACACTCTGCTCACTGGCATACCGCACCTTTCAGAACAAAAAGATTCCTCAGGCACAATACAAAAGGCAGCACAAGAATTTTGACTCTGACACTGCTTTAGAAAACAATTTTCTTTGACAGAGTGATTGATGTGGAAGGCAATAAAAAATTAGTCGGACTGTTTTGTATTCGTTCCAGATCTGGAGAAAAACCAAATCTTATATTTACAAAAGGCGACTCCATTTCAACACCAACAGAGGGTTGAAACATAAGTTTATCGATTTTATCATCGTTAAAACTAAAATGCATTAAAGCATCCACATAAACCGCTTCCCCAAAGTATTTACCCACATAAACAGCCGAATTGTCAAAATAGTTACGGAATGTTATTTTACTGTCATTGCTCCTGTACTTTACGGTATTTTGAAGCAAACTTGTTCTGATTGAAAATATATCAAAATTACATAATTCACGCAACGCATTTTCAATTCCCTTCATTACAGTAGTCTGAATTATATAGTCGCCCCCGGCCATGGCAAGAGAAGCGGCATTACTGGAGTCGGCCGAAATTACATTGCCTAAAATTTCCATAATTTCTGATTCTGATTTTGAAGGAATTGAAGAAATTCTCGGATTAAAGCTGCTTAACTGCTGTCCCTGGGCACTCAATACAATTGTAACCTGAGATCCTTTATCATCCCTCTCCCTTGTTTCTGCCCTGACTGTAATTCTCGGGTCAAAATTGGCCTTAGATTCGTTGAATACAACCTTACCTTCTTTCATATAAAAGCTTCTGTTCAACCAGACAATTTCCCCACCTCTTAAAGCCACATCGCCCTTAACCATAAAATCCGAAGTTGCCGTATCAAGATAAACCCCTAAGGAAGTTCCAGGAACTATAACGCCCCGTAAAACAGGATTAAAAAGAAGCTGAACTTTATTTTTTACTGCTAGATCCAAATTAACAAGAAACTCCAGATCACTTTCACCCTCATCAGAAGACTGATTGTCTACAGCCACAATTATATCAGCCTTTTGACCTGTAATTTTTCCATAAAACGCACATACATCATTAGTAAGGTGAATGAGAAAATTTTCAAAACCGGCATAACCTTTAAACCTTACAAAAGGAAACTGCATGTCAACAGGAACAAAAACACCGTCTTCTGTATTTATGGAGCAGTCAAGAAAATCAATTCCCCAGCGGTCAAATTCAATGTTCAGTCCAATTTCTACAGGAATCTTATCCAAAGTAAAAATAACAGGCTTAACAGAAAAAGAATTCTGCCCGGCAGATGCAAAAACCTTTTCGCTTCTGAAAATCTTTTTTGAAACAAAAGGTACCTGAAACTCAGGTTTTGTAACTGTAACAGCTCCTGTAAATTCAGGGTCTGTAGTTATTCCAGAAATTTTTACGGCTCCAGAAAGAGTTCCCTGAGAAAATTTTACATAAGGAATTGTTATAATCTGGCACAGTTCGCTTAAATCAGAACTTAGATTTTTTATGCTTATATCAAGGTTATTATGAATCATTGAACCGGACAGTTCAAATTTCACAGGCGAAAGTTCCCCAGATTTTCCCTGCAAAAAACCGCCGTCAAACATAGTAAGAGAAAAACCTTTTCCCTGATTTGAAATAATTTCAAGCTGCCCTGGAGTTTTTACTGCCATAAGTTTCAAACTTAATCCAGACGGAAAGAAAGAACCGGTCATATTGGCAGAAGAAAGAGATGCAATAAAATTTTCAGCTGGTTTTGATTCCGGCGAAAGACTTTGAATTTTTAATGTAAGAGGAATGTTAAAATCATTTTCCAAAGCTTCTCCCCTTACCAAAGCAGAAAGGCTTCCCTGAAAAGTTTTGGGATCAAAAACAGCAGAAGTATCTGTTACAGACAATGCCCCCCAATTTAAAATAAAATCGGAAACTGCCAGACCATTTTCATCGTAAAGGACATTTCCTTCAAAAAAAGCAGGAAAACCTGCAATATTAACCGATGACCGAGAAGCACTTACAGAAACAAAAGGATTTTCCAGTGTACCAGAGGCAGAAAATTCAAAATTAAGGAAATTGGAACCGCTTTGGTCAGACAAAATTCTTGCAAAAGGGAAAGATGCCACATTTCCCTGAGAGGTAATATAAAAATCTTTAAGGAAAGAATCCATGGAAAGTTTTTTTCTGTCGGGATTTCTGAATTCGGCATTCAGGTTTATTTTTTCGCCGGCAATAAGACTTGCAGCATTTAAATCAAACAAAATGGAATCAAAAATTCCGTCATTAAAACTCCATACAGCCTGAGCTTTGCCTTCCAAAGCAGAAACTATATCGGAATAGGCAATTTTATCAAACACGAAACCATAGCGGTTGGCAGTTCCACTAAAGGCAACATGAGGTTTTATCGAAATATTTCCAGATGGTTCTTCAATATCAAAATTTTCAATTTCAATCTGCGGGCCGGACTGGGAGGAATACCGGAAAGTAGAATCAAGAGAAACGGCCAGAATAGATTTTCCCAGAGACACAGGTAAAGAATTAAAGTGCAGGTATCCGTCAGAAATTTTTCCTGTTTTTACAACGGCAGAAAAATCATAATCACCTGAAACATTAAAAAAATCAGACTCAAAGGAGCCTGCAAAATTGTAAGGCACAGAATTTACCACAAGATTTGCAAAAAAATTAAAATCTTTAAGACCAGAAACAAATTCAACGCCGGCAGAAGCATGAGCCGTATTGTCGGAAAACTGCAAGTCCAGACTGTTTAAGGAAATAGTTTGATTGGAACCGTCAATTTCAAAGGCAATAATCTGTTTTTCTGCAGCAGTATTTGCAAGAATAGAAAAAGGAGAATTGAAGGAAAAAGAAGAAAAATCCGTAGTAAAAAACAGCTGACTGGAAAAAATAAATGTTGAAAGGCTTTCTGCAATCTGTTCCGTTTTTTTTGCATTTTCTCCGTCTAAAAAAACTGCCAGAGTTTGTGCCACGCTGTCTAAAAACATATCTTCCAGAGAGAGGGATGCCTGAATTATGTTCTTTTTTTCGTTTATAAAACTTCCGTCAATTTTAACATGGGCACTTTTTTCATTCTCAATATGAGAATAATCATCAAATTCAAGAGAAAAATCTATAGATGAAGAAGAAGGCAGAACTATAAACTGAAGGGCAGTAAAACTTTTTTCCCCAAGAAAAACCTGCGGTGCAAAGCATAAAAAACCGTTTTTGTAAGGGTCGATGTATATTTCACTTTGAATGGACTGTCCGTTGCCAAGCAAAAATTGATTCAAGGAGAAAACACCCGACGGCTGCATGTTTTCAATGTCAAAAGTTCCAGAATATTCCGCCTCAACAAAAGAACCGTCAGCTTTAAGGGTATGAAAATCAATTACTTTGTTTCTGCAAGAAAGGGACGATGAAAGACATGTATTTCCCGGCAGAAGTTTTTCGGGCAGTTTCAGAGTAAAATCAAAATCGAATTTCAGCGACGACAAAATATTTTTGCTGTTTTCCAGAGAAAATCCACCGGATAGCACCGAAGTAAAAACAGTTCCAGCTATTTTCTTTATAAATGAAGGATTTTTCCGCAGCTTTAACAGTTTTAAAGGTTCAAATTTATCTGATTGAAAGGAAAATTCTGCATCCATATTTTCATAATTGAATTCTGCAGAAAGTGAATAAGGAAGCGGATTTCTCATGTTCCTTAAAATAATTTTATTGTTTTCGCAGTTTAAAAGAAGATCAATTCTGGCAAGAGAAATATCGCCTCTGGAACTTTCCGAAAGTCTGAACATAAAGGAAGAACCTTCAAATTTTTCAAAAAAAGTACCGGACAGCGAAAAGTTTGACGCAAAAACACAAGGTTTTCCGCCTAAATTTATTTTTTCAGTTTTAATTTCTATCTGTCCCGAAGCTTTTATGCCAACACCACCTTCAAACCCCATTCTGGACTGAAGCACAAGATTTTTAAGGGAAACTTTAAAAGATGAACTGCTGATTCGGTATTCTACAGATAAATTTTTAAGCTGGATGTCAAACGGAATTTCAATCTGCTGTCCTTTGTAAACGATTTTTTTTTCGCTTTTATTTTTTTTTGAACTGCTTCCAAAAATATTAACAAGATTTTCAAGGAGCTGGGAATTTTCAGAACCGTCAATTTCAACAGAAACGCCATCTAGCAAAAGAAGTTTTATTCCATACGGAACGCCGTTTTTCAGCAAATCCTTAAACCGGTAAGATACAGAAGCCCTGCTTACTTCAAGAACAGTTTTTCCAGAATTTCCATCCTTAACAGAAATTCCTTCAAAATTTATTCCCGAAAAAATTGAAGGAGAAAATTTTTCGTAAGAAATATCAAGACCTGTTTTTTCTTTTACAGTTTTAAATATTTTTTCTTTCTGCAAAGATGAAAATTTTTCA
>CAMAFU010000097.1 GCA_945833725.1 uncultured Treponema sp. | reverse complement strand
TTCTGTCTGGAATGTAGGATCTTCTTTTGTAAAGCGGTTAAGGGCTTTTGCAAAGTTTGCAGACATAGACTTGTCTTTTGGTTTTACAGCCTGAGAAATTACAGGTGTAGGAACATACATAGATGTCATTGCAACATTAATGCCTTCTGCACAGAATGTATCACCAGATGCACAGTCAACACCAAACAGGGCACAAATATCGCCAGGTTCACCAACACTAATATCTTCCATAGCGGCAGAATTCATGCGGACAAGACGACCAACTTTGAATCGTTTTCCTGTACGAACATTTGTAAGTTCACATCCTTTTGGCAGGCGACCCTGATAAATACGGATATATGTTAACTGACCGAACTGACCGTCATCAAGTTTAAATGCCAGTGCAACACAAGGCTTGTCTGGAACATTGAAAAGTTCAACCTGTTCTTCGTTTTTATCCAAATCAAGACCATAGTTATGAACTTCTGTTGGATTTGGAAGATAGCGGATAACACCGTCCAGAAGTGGCTGAATACCTTTGTTTACATGAGCAGAACCGCAGAATACACCAACAAACTGTTCTGCAAGAGTTCCCTTACGAATTGCTGCAATAAGTTCTTCTTCGGAAACATCTGCACCTTCCAGAACTTTTTCCATAAGAGCATCGTCGAAGTTTGCAGCTTCTTCCAGAAGTTCCTGATGGTATCTTTCGGCATCTTCCTTCATGTGAGCAGGAATTTCTGCAACACGAAGAACTTCACCGTTGTCGCCGTCAAAGTAAATAGACTTCATTCCAACAAGGTCAACAACACCTTCAAGTTTGTCTTCAAGACCAATTGGAAGTTCAACCATGTGAGCATTTAATCCAAGTTTGTCCCTAAGCTGACCGCAAACACGAATAGGATTTGCACCCTGGCGGTCACATTTGTTAACAAATGCGATGCGAGGTACATGATAGCGCTTGAGCTGACGGTCTACTGTGATTGACTGAGACTGAACGCCTGCAACAGCACATAAAATCATAATAGCACCGTCAAGAACGCGGAGAGAGCGTTCAACCTCTACTGTAAAGTCTACGTGTCCTGGAGTGTCGATCAAGTTGATTGTTGTGTCTTTCCACTGAACCTGTGTAGCTGCTGACTGGATGGTAATACCGCGTTCGCGTTCCAGTTCCATGTTGTCCATTACAGCACCAACACCGTCTTTACCACGAACTTCGTGAATAGCATGAATTTTGTTACAATAGAACAAAATGCGTTCAGAAGTTGTTGTCTTGCCTGAGTCAATGTGGGCACTGATACCGATATTACGTACTTTAGTAATATCAAAAGCCATATTGTTACCTCTCAAAAAAAAGTTTACAAAACAATTCCAATTTAATGGTATCCTACCAATTATAAGGGAAAAAACAGTCTTATTCAATTACGGGCTCTGTAAAAAATGAATTTTTATAATGGTAAAGGGAGAGTTTTTTCCGTGGCAGGGATTGGAAGGGCTGGCAAAGCCAGTTCGTAAGCAGCTTGCTGCGTCGAATGAAGCGGCAGCGGAACCCTGGAAAGCCCGGTTTTTGGTTAATGAGCGAAGGCGAAGCAAGCAAAAAGCCACCCAAAAATGTACACTCAAAAATGTTAACCTCGACAATCGCAATATGTATGATAAAATAGAAAAAGCTTTAAAAATTCAATTCAGCGTTTTTTCACGATATGGAGGAAAATTTATGCTAAAAAAAACAACGGCTGTAATTTTGGCTTCACTTTCTGCTCTTATGGCTTTTAGTGCACCTAAAGTTACAATGACAGATTCTGCTTCTCAAAAAAAGCAGTACGACACAATTCAAAGTGCCTTAAACGCAATAAAAGGAGAAGGTGAATATACAATTCTTCTTCCAGAAGGCACTTACGAGGAAGTTCTTTACTACAAAGGACCTGCAACAGTTATTTTATCTGGTCAGACAAAATCAAAATTCGGCTCTAATGTAGTAATTGCAAAAGATAACGACGGCGACCTGGGAAGAATTAAAATTGCCGGCACTGCCCAGAAAAACAGATGTCTTTTTGAATTCGACGGTACAGGAAACCTTATTCTCGAAAATTTAACCCTTCACAACACTTATGTCCGCGGAACTGTAAAAGGCTCTGGCACTCAGGCAGAAACTTTAGGTTTTGACTCCACAGGATATGTTGCAGCATACAACTGTTCGTTCAAATCTCATCAAGATACATTGCGTACAACAGGAAAAACTTGGTTTTACAAATGCTATGTAGAAGGCGATACAGACTTTATCTGGATGGAAGCAACCGGAAAAACAGCTCTTTTTGAAGAATGTACAATTTATTCAGTTTACGACGAAAAGCACGCCGCCCACACTTCATACATCGGTGCCCCAAGAATGAACATTGGACCTAAGGCACACAAAGGCCTTGTAATTTTCAATTCAACAGTTTCCAGCGACAAAAGGCAGACAACTTACCTTGGACGCACACCATGGAGTAGCGGCTATTACAGCCAGATTGCTTTTGTAAAAACAAAGGCTTCTGGAGTTACAAAAGAGTTGTGGTCAAAAACACCTCTTACAGCTCCCGGAGTTCCAGAAAACATAATCGGATGGAAACTTGATTCAAGTACAGCAAAAAGCCTTGGAGTTTCTACAGATGGAAGAAAAGACATAATTTCTGAAACAGATGCTGCTCTGGAGTTTTCAGGCCGCGATGCAATTTTAAACAGACATTACGACATTCTTGCAGGAAAATACCGCAAAGACAGCGAAGGCATTTTTGATGCATCAGCAGTTGCCTCCAGCCGCAAATGGAAAATTTCAAAAGACAAGTCATCTTCCCTTTTAAAAGGCGAAACTGAACCTGAACAGGAAATTTTCTTCCTCGACGGCACAAACGACACAGGACTTTCAAAAGTTAAATTCGACGGATTTGCAAAAGAAGCAGACAAACCTCACTACGCAGGAAATCCCGGAGCAAAAATTACAATTCCCCTTGCAAAAAAAGGAATTGTAACTGTTACAGGCTATTATGCCGGAACAGGAACAATAAAAGCTGGAACACAGGGAGAAGGCACATACAATTTCTGCACGGGAACAACTTCAACTTATGCCGATTCAATTTATGTAGTTTACGAAGATAAGGCAGAACTTACATTAACAGCCGAAGAAAAATCCTACATTACGAAAATTTCTATTCTTTACGACAACGATTTAAAATTCCGCCCCGTTGAATCAATCGAGGTAAAATCCCACAGAAACAAAACAGAACTGGCAGGACGCAAAACTCTGCAAATGAGTGCCATCCTTAATCCGCCAAATCCTACAAATCCAGAATACATCTGGTCCGTTTCCGATGAAAATGCCGCTTCTATCGATTCCAACGGATTCCTTAAAGCTAACGCTGTAAAAGAGGACACAATAATAAAGGTAACGGCAAAATCCAGAGATGCCAAAGGAACTTACGGCGAAAAAGAAATAAAAATCTTAAAACCGGAAGAAGGCGCATTCAGCGTAACATGGCTTGACACACCGGCATCAACAGAAACACTGGCAGGAACAAGCGACAACGACAAAGTAGGAATTGCCCAAAAAGCCGTACCTTCGGCAGGAACATGGAAATTCAACAGTTCAAAAATTTCTTCCGATGTAGCAAAAGCCGCTTTAAGTTATTCAGACTATACATCTGAGCTTATCGGCCGAAAAACAGTCTACATTGATTTTCCTATAACTGCCAAAGAAAAATTCCAGCTTACAGAAGTTTCTGTGGCCTACGGTAACCACGGAACAGGAAATATTGCCTGCCATGTAACATACATAAACGGCGACAAATCCGGAAGTATTTTTGACGATGATTCAAGAAAAATCCGCAACGCAAAAACAACTTACAAAGTTAATTCCCCGGTTATTGCAGAAAAAGGCGAAACAATTACGGTACGGGTTGCTCTTTACGGTTTAAGCGGTGCAGGCGACATTCCTATTCCAACAGGAAAGGCCCCTACAATCGCAACAGTTACGGTAAACGGTAAACAGATAAAATAAAAATCAAAAAAAAAAGCCTGTCGAAAAATGAAGAACACTTCACTTAACGGCAGGCAATTTTTTTTACGATTTTATGCTAGCTAAGAAGGTAAGCGGCAAGAAGCCTTTTCCACGAAAAATTATCTTTAATGCTGCTAAAATCGCCCAATTCACTTCCTGTATAAAGGAATGGGTTTTTGGTCTCCTGGTTTTCAGATTTTCTAAAATCAGCCTTTGCCCAATACAAAGCAGCCCATGTTGCCCTTGAACTTTTCCAGTTCACCCCTTCTAATTCACTGTCAGACTTGTCTTTTTCAAAAGTTTTCATAACATAACAGCCATTAAGAGCTTTAGAAAGCGTTGTATTGCTTCCACCCTTACAGGCAAGCACCACAGTAAGACCTGGCTTAAGGGTTTTTCCGCTTTCTTTTTTTTCAGAATCGGTGTAGTAAACCCATACATCAAGAGAAGTTATTTCTGTTTCACCGTCAGCATTTTTATACGACAGCTCAGTTTTGCACCATGTATTTTCCGGCCCCAAAAGGAGCTCCTTATCTTCCGGTGTACAGCCAGAAAAGAAAATCCCCGCAATCAAAAACGCTGCAATAATTCCAGTCAATTTTTTCATAGTAAAATCCTTATAAAACAAATTTTCAGCCTGAAAAAGCCCCTCAGAATTATAATACAAAAAAAAACAAAAAACTAAAAAGGAAATTTTTATTTATAAATTTCCGGCAGTGTCCCTCCTTTCAGTCGGGCCGCGCTTTTCGCCCTTTCGCTTATCGCTTCATCCGGCAAGCCGGACGCTTCGCGGGGCTACAATCGCTCACTGGGGAAGCCCTTTTCACAAAAAATTATTACGAAATCTTAAATAATTATAAAAAACAACAGAAAAAAAATAAAAAGTATCAAAGTTGTATAAAATATTATTAAACTATGATATAATCTGCTTATGAATCAGGGAATTGCAAAAAGGCGCGCTTTTTTAACACAGCGCAAAAATCAGGGAAACAGAGTAACCATAGGTTTTACAGGTATTGCCGACTTTCGTTCTTTTATCGGTCAGGAATATATTGCCGGCATGATGAAGGCTGCTGCCGATTACGATTTAAATTTCATAAATTTTGCCGGTGCCATAAAGTATTCACTTTTCGACGACATCGATTTTATTTCTCACTACTTAAAAAACTTCCGCTTTATGAAATATCCTCTGGTAGACGGTCTTGTTACATGGGCTTCTTCGCTTTGCAGTTTTCTCGACAACAATACAATCATACATACTTTCAATTCCCTAAAACCCCTTCCCATGGTTGACATTGGATTTATGGACATTGAAGGCGTGCCTTGCATAAGAATAGACAATACTTCTTCCATTGCCTTAATTATAAATCACCTTGTAGAAGTTCACGGCTATAAAAAATTTGTCTTTATCGGCTCAAAAGTATCAGAACCACACCTTCGCCGTCTGGAAGCCTACCACACAGAATTAAAAAAACACAACATTCAGGAACTTCCAAATTCAATCTACATGACAAAAACAATGGACTCCGTTGATATTGCAATGGCTGTCAATCAGTTATGTTCCTCCTGGAATCTAAAAAATCATTCTTCAATAGACTGCATTATTACAACTTCCGACATTATTGCAAATTTTGTTATTGAAGAACTGGATAAAAGGGGCATTTCCGTTCCAAAAGATGTAGCCGTTACAGGTTTTAACAATCAATACAACGGCATTACGGCCCGCTCCCCTGTTACAACAATGAACCTGGAATATTTTCGCCGGGGTTATGCTGCCGTCGAACTTCTTATCGACAGAATAATGAATCCTCAAACTGTATACGAAACCCGCCTTGTACCTACAACTTTACTTGTACGCCAGTCCTGCGGCTGTTTTGAAAAAAGCATAATTGATTCCGGGGTAAGTTTTTCAAAATCAATGCCCACCATCGACCAGAACAGTTCCGAAGAAGAAGTCCGGGCATACCTTTTAACAAAAGTAAGGGAAATTTTTCCTCAACGCAGCGATTCCGAAATTGTAGAGCTTATTGATTCAATATTTTTTGATATTTATGAACAGTCTGAACCAAGTGCAACTCTCAGGTGGTTCCAGAATCTGCTCCAAAATATCAGAAAAGACTGCACCCTTGTAAACAGCGAACTTCAGCAAAATATTACAAATCTCCGCCAGATAATCCTGCCAATGGTAAAAGACGATGAAAGTCAGTTTGCTCATCTGGAAAATATTTTTCATCAGTTACGAACACTTGTTTCTGTTTTTATTGAATATGACACTCTTTCTACAAGAGAAAATTCTTACCTTATGAACAGCATATCGCAAATTGCCATGAATTTTGCCAGTGCCACAACAGGTAAACAGATTCAAGATGTTCTTAGGTTTCAGCTTTCCGAAATGGAAATTCCAGGAATTATTCTGTGTCTTTCCGACAACATGACTTTGGATTTATCGGCTTCCAACATCGAACTTATTCTCCCGGAACCTCCTATACACATAAAAGACAAACTTCCGTTCAAAGTTTATGATCCATCCTGTTTTCCAAAAACATTTTTTCCGCAAAACAGGCGGTATTCCGTTATGCTGGAAATTCTTTACCATGCAGACAGATATTTTGGCTACGCTTTCCTCGAAATAGGAACACAGAACATTTCTGTTTACGATACAGTCCGAATGCTTTTAAGCAATGCACTTTACTCAGTTTATTCCAGGGAAGGTCGCACAAAAGAACATTCAAGGCTTTTAAGCGGAGAACAGCTTGTAGGAATACTTCATCTGCCGGAAACTTCCTTACAGGAAACAAAAAACGGAATTACCGTACGGCAAATAACAAATTATCTTGTAGAACATTTAAACGAAATGATAAATCTGGACAAAATGTCGGATGAACTTCATGTAAGCAAAAGTCATCTTGTTCGCAGGGCAAA
>CAMAFU010000096.1 GCA_945833725.1 uncultured Treponema sp. | reverse complement strand
TCCTTCAGGCGAAGAGTTTTTCCCTGATTTTATATGCGAACTGGAAAAAGCTGAAAAATTTATTTTTATTGAATATTTTATAATAAAAATTGATGAATCATGGGGAAAGGTTCTTGATGTTTTAACAAGAAAAGCAAAGGAAGGTGTTGAAATACGAATTCTTTTTGATGCAATAGGTTCTGTTTCTGCTGCCTCTTCCCGCTATGTAAAATTTTTAAAGTCCCTTGGCATAAATGCCCAGATTTTTTCTCCTATTTTTCCTGTTTTTTCCATTCATTATAACAATCGGGATCACAGAAAAATTGTTGTGATTGACGGCAAAACTTCTTTTACGGGAGGCGTTAATATTGCCAACGAATATTTTAATGTGGGAAAGGGAAAATTTAAGTATTGGAAAGATACTGCAATAAAAATTAAAGGAAGTGCCATTAAAAATTTTACTGTAATGTTCCTTCATACATGGAATTTGGGTATAAAAAATTACAAAGAAGATTTTGAAAAATACATAAATGTTGATTATGAAGTTTTTAAGCCCAATGGTCTTGTTATTCCTTACGGCGATAATGCTTTTAACAACGAAGATATTGCAGAAAACATTTACAGATGGATAATCGGAAGTTCTAAAAAATATGTACACATTACTTCTCCCTATCTTGTAATTGACAATCAACTTGCTTCCGACTTGATTTTTGCTGCCCATCGGGGAATTGATGTTTCCCTTATTCTTCCCGGCAAAGGCGATCATTATGTTACTTATGCAATAGGAAAAACTTTTATAAAGGATTTAGTCGATAATGGTGTGAAAGTCTATCTTTACAAAAACGATTCCTTTATTCATGCAAAAATGTTTATAACCGACGACAAAACTGCTGCAATTGGCTCTGTAAATCTTGACTACAGAAGTCTTTATCACCATTTTGAATGTGGAGTTCTTCTTCATCAATGTGATGAAATAGGGCAGATGGAAAAGGATTTTATGGAAACCTTAAAGGACTGTGTGCTTTTGGATAAAGATTTTTACAAAAAAGTTCCATTTATTACAAAATTAATTGGAAAATCCCTTAGAATTATGGCCCCGCTTTTTTAACGGAAGTTCTGACTGTCTGTTGGCATTATATTCTATAAAGTTCAGTTTTCTGGTATATTGTTCTTATGTTAAATTCAATTTACGGAACAGTTACAGGTAAAAATTCAAAGCAGTTGTTTTTGGAAAATAACGGAATTGAATTCGATATCTGTATGCCGGATACAAATCTGGAAGTTATAGGCAATACTGGAACTTTGGCAAAGGTGTATGTCTGGCTGCAGCACAGCGAAAATGTTCTTGCTCTTTACGGTTTTTCTAGTCTTGAAGAACGGAGCCTTTTTCTGGATTTGCTGAAAGTTGACGGTGTGGGACCTAAAGGGGCTGTAAAAATAATGAGCAGCGTTTCTTCTTCCCGGCTGGAAGAAATTTTGGAATCGGGAGATACTGGACTTTTGGAAAAAATTCCCGGCGTAGGCAAAAAAACTGCCGGAAAAATGATGCTTGCCCTTAAAGGAAAATTATCCCTTTCTCAGGACAGCCATACAGTTCAAATTCCAAAACAGACACCTTTTGGCGATTTAATTTTATCTTTAACTTCCATGGGGTACGACAAAAAGGCTGTTGAGCAGACTGTTTACGAAATTTCTTCTTCTCTGGAAACTGAATTGTCTGGAAAATCTCAAAAAGAAAAGGAAGATTTTATATTCAGAAAAGCCATAATTGCCCTTTCCTGACAGGCGGTAACAAATGAGTGATATTTTTGATGATATGGATGATGATTCTTCCATTGTCCGCAGCGATAGAAAAAAATACAGCGATGAACAGGATAATAAACTTCGTCCTCAGATGCTGTGTGATTTTTTAGGGCAGGAATCTGTTAAAAAAAATCTTTTTACCTTTATTCAGGCCGCAAAACAGAGAGAAGAGCCTTTGGATCATCTTCTTCTTATAGGTCCTCCCGGTCTTGGAAAAACCACTCTGGCTCAAATTACAGCCCATGAACTTGGAGTTGATTTTAAAGTAACAAGTGCTCCTGCTTTGGAAAAACCTAAAGATTTGGCAGGAATTCTTTCTACAATTACTCCCAGAACAGTATTTTTCATCGACGAAATTCACCGTTTAAAGCCTGCTATCGAAGAAATGCTTTACATTGCCATGGAAGATTTTGAACTTGACTGGATTATAGGGCAGGGGGCTGCTGCAAGAACTGTAAGAATTCCCATTCCGCCTTTTACTCTTGTGGGGGCAACAACAAAAGCAGGCAGTGTTTCCAGTCCTTTACGAAGCCGTTTTGGTTTTATTCCCCGGTTTGAATTTTATACTCAAAAAGAACTTTCCCTCATTATAAAAAGAAGTGCTGGAATTCTGGATATTGGAATTTATGAAGATGCGGCCCTTCTTCTTGCAAAATGCTGCCGCGGAACACCTCGTGTTGCAAACCGTGTTTTAAGAAGAATGAGGGATTTTGCTCAAGTTGCAAAAAGTCCCGTAATTACAAGAGAAATTGTTGAAGAAGGGCTTGAGCGTCTTGAAATTGATTCTATGGGACTTGAAAAATATGACAGGGAAATACTTCTCTCAATAATAAGAAAATTTGGAGGAGGGCCTGTTGGAGCGGAAACTCTTGCCATAAGTATTGGAGAGGCTCAGGATACTCTCGAAGATTATTATGAACCTTACCTTATTCAGTGCGGTTTATTGCAGCGTACTGCAAGAGGCAGAATTGTTACGGAAATGGCGTATGAACATTTAGGAATTGAAGCTGAAAAAACATCCCAAAATCAGGGAATGCTTTTTTAATTTTTTTTATAGGAATTTTTATGAAACTGTCAGATTTTAATTTTGAACTGCCGGAAGAACTTATTGCCCAGAAACCCTCTGGAATTCGAGGTGAAGACAAACTTCTCCTTTTAGGAAAAAACAGTGGCAGCGTTTCCCATTATTTTATGAAAGATTTACCAGATTTAATTTCTCCTGACACTTTAATGATATTTAATAATTCAAAGGTAAGAAGAAGCCGGTGCTACGGAATAAAAAAAAGTTTTGTGCCTGGTCAGGGCGGACGGGAGCAGGAATTTATGTTCCTTAATCATCTTACTCCCGATTTAAAAATCTGGCACACAATGGTAAAGGGCGCAAAAAAAGTAAAGGCACAAAATAAATTCGTTTTTCCAGACGGTTCAGAAGGTACTGTAATTTTCAGGCAGGAAGATGAAGGCAGCGAATTTAGGACTTTAGCCTTTGATTTTCCTGTTGATGAGCAGTGGTTTTTAAAAAACGGTCATATTCCTCTTCCTCCATATATTCGTCGGGAAGATGATGATACAGACAGCGAGCGGTATCAGACAATTTATGCAAAAGAAACGGGAAGTTCAGCCTGTCCTACTGCAGGTCTTCATTTTACGGAAGAAATGTTTAAAAGACTTGATGAAAAGGGAATTGAAAGGGCGTTTGTTACCCTTCATGTAGGCTTGGGAACTTTTTTACCTGTTAGAACAGAAAATATTGAAGAACACAAAATGCACAGGGAATTTTATACAATTCCTTTTGATGTTGCAGATAAAATCAACAGGGCAAAAAAAGAAGGTCGTCCTATTCTTGCGGTGGGAACAACTTCTGTACGGACTTTGGAATCTGCCTGCGATGAAAATGGTTTTGTAAAGGGCGGAACATCTTCAACAGATATTTTTATGTATCCGGGGTATAAATTTAAATGCGTAGATCAGATTTTTACAAATTTTCATACACCGGAAAGTACACTTTTAATGCTTGTAAGTGCCTTTGCCGGTCGGGAAAATATTCTTTCAGCCTACAAAATTGCCGTAGAAAACAGATACCGCTTTTTTTCCTACGGTGACTGCATGCTCATAAAATAAAAATTAAGTGAGCTGCTCCAGGGAAAATTTTACAAGGTTCAGGAACTGGCTTCTTAAGACAGGAGAAGCATTTATGTTTTGCCGGCTTGTTTCGCCTTTGGAATTTTGAAATTGTACCGCAGAATTCAGACTGCACAAATCGAATTTTTCCATTGCCAGTTTTGTAAATTCCTTTATTGTTTCTTTGCTAAGGGGAAGATACGCACCTAAAAGAGAGTTCTCCAGTTCAATGCTTCTGAAACTTACAGGACCTGCAAAAGCAATTTTAAGGTTTGCCAGCTGACCTTTCTGACTGTTTGCAAGAAAAACAAAACTTGCAGAATTGGCAGTAATTGCCTGTTTCGGACCAAGCCTCCTGAAAACGGCAACTTCCCACTCATCCAGCGGAATTTGAATTTTTGTTATAATCCACTTTTCGCCTATGGAGTCAATTTTTGAAAAGGGAATATATTTTGTTTCCGTTTCGCTTTTTATTTCCAGTTTTGTATCAAGAGCCAGAAGGGGAGCAAAAAGAGTGTGTCTGTAGGTTTTTGAACAGATATTGCCGGCTATTGTTGCCATGTTCCGTATGTTTGAATTGCCTATGGATTTTACAGCATCGTAAAGAACGGCAGGCATTTTTTGCTGTCCTAAACTTAATATTTCGCTGAGAGTGGCAGCAGGTCCTAAATCAAGTTTCCGTTCATGCTTTACAATAAAATTCAATTCCTTAATGTTTGAAATGCTAAGAGACTTTTGAGGCAGTTTTTTTAGCTGTGTGCAGCCTCCCACAATTTGAAGTCCGGAAACATTTTTAAGCTGATAGAAAATTTCGCTTACATTTTTTGCATATACAATTTGTTTAGGTTCAGACATTTTTCTTGCGGCCCTCCCGCTGATGTTTCTGTGCCGTTGCAAACATTATTCCGTTCATAAAAACATTCTGCTCCGTGCAGGAACATTTATCCTGAGCGGCAGTTTCCAGAAGCTGTTCTTTTGAAGGACGGTAGTTGTCTTTTAAAAGCTTATAGACTGTAAAAAACTTAAAGGAATTGCAGTAACCGCACAGTTTTATTCCTGCAGAAGCAAAACCTTTTTCAATGTCAGCATAGTCTTTTGTTTTAGAAAAATATTCAAGGGTAACAATAGACCTGTCTTTTACAATTCCTACAGGAATCATACAGCTGGAAACAGGATTGTCGTCTAGAAGAACGGTACACATTCCGCATTTGCCCTGCTCGCAACCCCTTTTTACAGAAATAAACTTTCGTTTCCGCAGTACATAAAGGAGTTTTTCGCCAGGATCTTCATCAATAATGATTTTTTCGCCGTTTATTGTAATTGGAATTTTCATTTTTCTTTAACCTCGCTGGAATTGTTGCTGAGCAGATTGAAAATGGAGTCTGTCTGAAGCGGCAGGTTCCTTACCGTTTTGCCAGATACTTGAGAAAGGGCAGAAGCATAGGCCGAAGGAAGGAGGGATGTTACGACTTCACCAATTTGCTTCGGCGGCTCATCGGAAGGCAAAAATTGAATTGAAATGTTTTCTGCCGTAGTTTCATCATCATCAACAAGTTCCCGTAAACCTTCCTGAATTGCTCCCCGGACAGAAATTTCAGCAGCCTTTGGATTTAAAACTTTTCCGGCATCTGCAATAAACCATATTCCCCGGATATATTCCCGGAAAGTGGCAGGATCAAGTTCAACTTCCACAATCATTGCCGCAGGAGAAGTGCTGGAAAACGGATACCCGGAAAATTCGTCGTTTTTCCATTTTCGCTTTATGCTTGCCGTAAAAGATTTTTTTATGGAAAGGGGGAGTTCAGATTTGTCTTTCTTTTTAAGGGTTTCCGCAGCCTTTTTTATGAGCCTTGTGGTAATAGTAATGGAAGCATCGGCAGTTTTTGGATTTTCAGGTTCTTTTTCAAGTTCAAAATCTGTATCGTTTATAATGTCGGAAGATGGAATTCCCAAAGTTTCAGAAGCAATGGACTGCCATATTTTCCATACTTCCGGGGAGGGCGGAATTGCCTTTATAAAAAGTTTTCCGTTTTCCGTTAATGTGACTTCTACAGAGATTTTTTTTGTAATGAATTTTGATGAAAGATACCCTGTTCCTTCGTATGCCAAAGAAAGCCCTATGCCCCGCAAAGGAGGCGCAAACGGGGAATTGTTGTCCCTCTCATCTTTGTGCATGGCTGCAATTTTGTAGGAAGCATATTTTCTTAAAAAAACACTGTTTTTGTTCAGAGTTGAAAGAAGAATGCTGCTCTTTCCCTGTTCAAGAAAAAAAGGTGATTTTTGTTTTTTTGCATCAAAGGCAATATTTTTTAATCTGAGTTCCATCGGGTCAAAACCAGTAAGACTTGCAATTTTATTCATCTGATTTTCAACGGCAAAAAACGCTTTGGAGTCAATAATTGAAAAGTCTATGGAAGAAGGAATTGAGTGGCTTTTGTAAATTTTTGAAGAAATGGCAATGTTCGGACAGTCGTAAAGGCCTATGCTGGAAATGGCCAGTCTGTCGGCAATTTCCTGGGCAAAAGGATTAAAGGCACCTGCATTTACATGAATGGAAATTTCCATGGATTTTAAAATACCTGACTTATCCACAATTGTTTTGTGGTAAATTTTTACAGCCGATGTATTTTCTGCATAAATCCGCTGCTCATTTCTAGTAAATTCCAGTTTAACAGGTTTGCTCAACTTTATGGCGGCAACAGCGCACTGACAGCAAATTAAAGTATTTAGCCAGAGAATATCCGTATTTTTATCTGGCAGATTCGTTCTTGTAATAAAAATATTTTCAGGAGAAAATCCCGTTATTTCGCAAAGAGTTTTTCTAAGGTTGTAAGTCCATCGGTTTGGAGCAAAAATGTACAACTTCTGATTTTTTACATAACAGAACGCTCCGTTTGTTTCAGAAAAACTCTGGGACTTTATTTCCGATTCCCACTCATCTTCAATTTCAATATCATCTTCACCTTTTTCGTATTTTATGCCTGTTTTTATTTCCCTAAATGCCAGCAGGTTATTTTTTTCGGAAAAAGAAGAAGACTGTTTTTCGTCGTAAAGAAAATGTTCGTCAATATCAATTTTTAATTC
>CAMAFU010000095.1 GCA_945833725.1 uncultured Treponema sp. | reverse complement strand
ACAAGGGAAGTAAAGACAAAGCAGGCAAACGGCTACGGACTTTACGACATGAGCGGAAACGTATGGGAATGGTGCTGGGACTGGTTCGACTTTATATACTCCAAATACGCCGACACCGGTGCTGCCGATGGTTCTCATCGTGTGCTGCGAAGCGGTAGCTGTTGTTACATTGGTGAATGCGAGATTTCTTATCGGTTCAGAAACTGCCGTCCGAACGAGTGTAGATGGGACTATGGGTTCCGTGTTGTGCGTTCAGCCAACTAGCGATGGCTGGCTCTGCAAGGAAATTATTAAAATCTTCCGCCTTTGGAGGAAGTGCGGGGCCAGTTCTAAATAAATTTAGGACACTTCGAAAAAAAATCGACAAAGACAAGTTTTTCGAGGTGCCCATAATGCAAACTTGAAAATTTGAATTATAAAAGCTTTAAGGCGGGTAATATGAAAAGGTCTGAATATACCATAGAAATAATAATAAATGATTTTGAAAAACCAGAAAGCGTTTTTTCATACACATATTCAAATGTAAATATTCATATTGAACTCTCAAAAGATTCCGGTAGAATTTTTTACAGACTGAAAGATTTACAACTGAAAGATTTACAAACTGAAGAAAAAAACAATGAACCATTTCATTTTTCCGTAAAAGATGGAAAATACAGGGATGTTTTTCATAAGTTTTATTTGTTGCACCTGTTAAAGTATTCTTATTCTTTAGAAGTTACTGATGTTATAAGAAGGATTTCTGATGCTTCTCAGAATAAATTGTATGACAAAAAAATCCCTTGCCAGATTGAGTTTTTGCCATCATTAATCAGACCTAAAGAAAAATTAAATATTCATCAAAATTTAAAATCAGATAAAGTTTTAGAAAAAATACTAAATTTAAAAAAATCGGATGATGGTAGTACACATCTTCTGGCCGCTTTGTCTGCATATCTCATTGCAAAAAGCAAAAGGTTCGAAATTGAAAAATTTATTTTTCTGTGGATGTCAATAAATGGTTTATATGGGGAATTAAATAGACGAAACAAAGAACATGAAAAAAAAGAAGGTAAAAAAAATGGAAAAAATAGGGATTCTGAAGCAAAACAAATAAGCGATTTTCTTGATTTTTACGATTTAAGAAAAGATGTTGTCAATGAAAATAAAGTAGAAACAGTAATAAAAGAGTTCTCAAAATATTTGAAGTCCTTAGATTCTAAACAACTTGAAAAGGATTTTAATTATAAAGAATTCGATAGCGGAAATTATAAAGAGATAAAAGAGCAGATTCAAAAATTTTTATCAAATCATGAAATTACTGGCTTGCATGAATATGGATTTTTGTTATTGAAATTTCCTTATAAATTCAGATGCAATTCTATACATTCAAACAAGCCTGTTCCTTTGTTCAGCTTTAAGGATGAAGGTAATTTAGGTGCGTTTAGATTAATTAACAAAGTCCTTGAAGATTTCCTTGATAATCATTTGGCAGAATGGTTTGATGAGAATTTTAAAGGATACAGTTTAGTAAATAATGAAAACAAATTCTGAAAAAAATTACTGACACTTTATTCAGATAAAAACACGCTTTCAGCTGCCGCATTCTGCATGGGGCTGTCTGCGTTAGTTTTATAAATAATTTTTTAAGAAAGGATGGGAAAAATGAAAAAATCTATTTCTGTTTTGGTTGGTGTGCTGGCAGTGTCTGCTATGCTCGTTGGTTGCGGAACTACTAAGGTTGCCGGTTCGGGAATTAAGGGTAAGGCTGCAACTGTCAAAAAAAACTATGTAACCATAGTGGATTATCAGGGTGCCTCTTTCGGTTCTGAAATTCCTCAATGGGTTGTGGAAGTGGGTAACGGCAATTATTCGTCTGAATATCTGTCTTCCATTATGCCGGGAATTTCCGGAAAAAAGGCCTTTGTTGCCATTGCCCGGGGCGATAACCTTGAATACACAAAACAGTGGACGGATTTGGTAGACATTGAAGTGCAGGTCGGCGACGAAATGCAGAGGATTGTAGGAAAAGCCGTTTCTGCCGCACAAAAGGGAAGTTCAAAACAGGTTGGGGACGAAAAAGAAGCCACAAAACTGGAACAGGAATTGAACATGTACAAACAGGCAGTTGCCGCAGTTGAACTGAACGGCCTTGAAAAAATCGCCTCATATTGGATTCAGAAAGAAGTAAAGCCTTCAAAAAATTCAAAGGAATCAAAAGTTTACTATGAATACTTCTCAGTCTGGGGCATGGATCAAAAACTGTACAACATTCAGATAAAAAATGCCATGGACAGCATAACCGACAACACAGACGAAGGCAAAGCCTTAAAAGAAGCCCTGTCTCTTAAACTTCAGAACATGATGGTAACCTCCAACGACAGCACAGTAAGCGAAGAAGCAGAAGAAAGTTTGTAGGAACCGGGAAAAATTACGGGGTTTTTACGCATTTTGCGCACGCCAGTGGCAAGGATTGGAAGGGCGGGCGTAGCCTGTTCGTAAGCAGCTTGCTGCGTCGAATGGAGCGATAGCGGAACCCTGGAAAGCCTGGTTTTTGGTTGCTTTGGTTTCTGAGCCTGCCGAAGGAGCCGAAGCTACCAAAAAGCCACCCGAAATTTTGACCTGATTATTTTGTCTGGAATCTGATAGGAAATAAAAAATGAAAAAATTACTTATTCTGCCGGCTGCGGTTTGCATGGGAGTATGCCTGCTGCTGGGATCTTGCGGTTCTACTTCTTCTGTAAAGCGTATTTCTGCGGAAAAACAGAGGGATTTAAGCGGTAACTGGAATGACAGGGATATCCGGCTTGTGTGTGAAAAGCTCATTGCCGAATGTATTGACAGCGGCTCTTTTAATCAGTTTGTCAGGAAAAACGGAAGGCAGCCTTTTGTTAAGCTGGGCACTATCCTCAATTTAAGTGACGAATACATAGATACTTCAATCATTGCAAATAAATTCAGGAATGCGATTATCAATTCCGGGGAACTTAAATTTGTTGCAAATGACGGAGAAGTTACTGCCCTTCGCAAGGAACAGCTCAATCAGGCTGACCATGTAAAGGTCGGTACGGAAGCGCAGGTCGGAAACGAAACTGCTGCCGATTTTATGCTGCAGGGTACCGTAAAAACGGTTGTCGATCAGAACGGTAAGACTATTCAAAAAACTTACTATGTTGATGTTCAGCTTTTCAGCGTGGAATCTTCGGAAATTGTCTGGAGCGCTGAAAATTCCGATATCGTAAAACTTCTCGACAGAAAATCCCTGAAACTGTAATTATGAAAAATTCTTTTATAAAAAAATCCCTGGCCTTTGCCGTAGCATTTTTGTGCTGTTTTTTGTGTTTCGGAAAATCAAAACAGGGTAAGAAGGCTGAACTTCCTGTGTGGTGTTCTTCTCCCTATGCCCTTTACCCCCAGAAGGAATTTTTCGCTGCTTCCGGTTCTGCAAAAAACAAGGCGGAGGCGGAAATAAGGGCTATTGAAACTCTGGCTGGAATTTTTGGAAGGGATGTTCATTCCGAAAATCAAGCCCAGTCCTTTATGTCGAAAAATGAAAAAAACGGTGAATCGGCCGTTGAAATCAGTTCAACTTTAAGCAGCAGGGTTCTTACGGAAATTGACCAGAGGGATCTTATTGGAATTGAGATTGCAGAATCGTTTTTCGATGCCGGTCACAACGAATGGTATGTCCTTGCGGTAATCAACAAGGAAAGGACAGGTGCCCTTTACGAAAACCTTGTGGAAAGGAATTTGCGTTCAATTGCTGAACTTGTTGAAGCGGCGGAAAAACTTCCGGACTCTTTTTCAAAAATTGCATATTTTTCCAGGGCGATGAAGCTTGCCGGTTTGAACGAAAGTTATGCTCCCCGGTTTGAAGTAATCCATCCGCAGAAATTCAATCTGGTCAGAAAAAAATTTGTGTCGTCTGATTCTTTAAGGATAAAGCGGGACAATGCGGCAGAAAAAATTCCTGTTTCTGTTTCGGTCAGTGGCTGTTCCGACGATTCTGTTTTGACTTCTTGCGAAGCAGTTTTGAAAGGCTTTGGAATTAAAATCTCCGACAGACAATTTAAATACCGGCTTCAGCTTGATGTTGCCCGAAGTTTTCGTACTGTTCAAAATCCCCCGATAGTTTACTGCGAATACTCTCTGTCGGCAAAAATGACGGACAAAAACAACAGCGTGCTTATGCCCTGGACAGCTAGCGGACGGGCCGGAGGAAAAAACGAAAAACTTGCTGAGGACAAAGCTGTCCTTCAGATAAAAAATGCCGTTCAAAACGATTATGGAAGTGCTTTTTCTGAATTTTTGTATGGAGAAATTAAATGAAAAAAACGATGACTTTATTCTGCTGTCTTTTAACGGCGGCGAACCTGTTTTCTGCCGAACCTGTAAGAAACTCTGGGGAACTGGAAAGAAGGGCGGACAGTCTGTATTCCAAAAATGATGCAGTGCTTTATTATCTGGATTCAGGAATGTTGAATTATTACGAAGGCAACTACAAGGCGGCCATCGAAAAACTCACCGCAGCAGAAAATTTAATATACGAGTATTACACGAAATCTGTTTCCCAGCAGGCAATGGCAATGCTGACGAACGAAAGCGCCGTTGAATATCCGGGGGAAGACTACGAAGACATTTACATAAATCTTTTTAAAGCCCTTGCATACTACAAGGACGGAAGGTACGAAGAAGGTTTCCATGAATTAAATGCCTACAGGACAAAGGCTCAGGCTGTGGCCATGCGCCATTATGACGAGCTTTTTAAAGCCAGGCTTGCTGCAAAAAGCAACGACAGCATATCTTTTCAGGTTTCTTTCCACGATTCTGCCCTGGGGGAATACCTTACAATGCTGTATTATAGAAGCATAAATGATGAAAATCAGAAGGCTTTTTCCCACAGAAAGTTGAAGGAAGCCTTTACCACCTCGTCGGGAATTTATAATTTTCAGGTTCCAAAGTCCGTTGATGAAGAATTGAATGTTTCTGACCGGGATGCAAGGCTGAATTTTGTAGTTTTTTCGGGAATTTCGCCCTACAAGACAGAAAAAAAAGAATATTATTCAAATGAACTTACCCTTTCTTTGCCGCAGCTTGTAATTCCAAAACCTCAGGTAAACTATATTTCTGTAAAAATAGAAGATGCCGAAACTGGCAAAACTTTTTATGAAAATCTGGAACAGATTGAAAATTACGGAAATATCTGCGAAGACATTTTTAAGGCCCGCTCAAAGCTCATCTATTATAAAAGCGTTGCAAGAGCCATGACTAAAGGAACGGCATCCTCAGGGGCGAAAGTTGCAGGAAACATTCTGGAAGAAAGTGACAGTGTTCTGCTGTCTGTCTTAGGCGGTGCAATGTCTGCCGGAGCCAGCAAGCTTGAAGGGTTGAACGAAAAGACTGAAAAGGCAGATTTGAGGCATTCAAATTATTTCCCGGGCAGGGCTGATGTCGGCGGAATTACGCTGAAACCGGGCCTTTACAACATTACGGTAAGTTATTTCGGGGACAAAAAATCTTCTCCGCTTTATTCAGAATGCTTTAACGAAGTTAAGGTCGAAAAAGGAAAGCTTAATCTGGTGACTTCTTCATCAACAAATCAGGAAATATTAGAAAACAGACCGAAAAAAGCCGGAACAAAAGACAACGGAATGTATCCGGGAGTTGCAGTAAACAGCCCTTCTGCTGATAAAACCGTTTCCGTGTATGATTCTGTTGAAGAAGATAAAATTTATTTTGACATCGGAACGGAACCTGAAGGAGATGCTTCTTCCACATTTGCCACCGTTCAGTATAACTGGAACCAGAGTTTTGCCAGCAGTTTTAAGTTTATGTATTCAAATTCAACGGATACAAAAGACGAAATTGAAGGATATGAAAATGCAACTCAGGTAATCAAAAACAGGCAGTTTGAACTTAACCTTCTGCCTTTTATCTATAAAAATGGCGGAGATTTTTTGGACTGGTCGTTCAGTGCAGGCTTTTCTTATCAGTACATTTACGAATCTTCTTTTTCAGGAATGTTTGATACAAACGGATATATGCTGGATCCAGAAGACATTGGAAAATACTTTACCTGCAAAAGCGACAGAAAGGGACATTTGTTTGCACCACGGCTCGGCTTGAATGTAAATATGCCGGCAGGAGAGAATTTTGCTTTAAAATTCCAAACATACATAAATCCGGTTTATTTTTTAATGCTGAATCAGGATGTAAGGTACTATTCAGATCAAACTTCTACAAATTTTGACTTTTCAGGGGACGATTCCTACTCAACATGGTCATCCCCATATCTGGAGGCAAAACTTTCCCTGGACTGCTTTAATTTTGCAAGACTTGTTTCTTTTGTAAGCTATCAAAAACTTTCGCTGCAGCAGATGGGCTGGGCTGAAGATGGACTAAGCCTGAAACCCTACGAAGATACTCAGGACATTACAAAAATGCGCCTCGGACTTGAATTCCTTGCCGGAAACAAAAGAAGAGCCCGGGTCAGGGGCGGCGTTTACTACCAGAAAGAATGGAACAAATCGTCGTTTTCCGGCGGTGAACTGGACAGCGATGACAAATTTATCATAAGCATCGGTTCGGAAAGGTAAAGAAGCCAGATGGGGAGGGAAAGTGGAGCAAATTCCCCGATTACCAAAAAATTTTCCGGCTGCACCAAAAAATACCCAAAAACCGGCTTTGCGCAGTTCCGCTATCCGCTCCATCCGCCACAGGCGGACGGCTCCGCCGCTGCTCCAATTCGGGCTAAGTTTGGCTTTGGTGCCTTTTTTCCTTTCTCACAGATTATTGGCTGTACCAAAAATTATTTTTTACTTGACGGGGAAGGCAATAAAAGTTTATTATAGTAGAAATTATGTAGCCTGCGTTTTTATTTAGGTTGCAGTTTTTTATAAAGGAGCAATTTCATGGCAAAAGTAGAAAAGGTAGAAAAAGATTCTTCAAAACTCGATAAACTTCCAGTTCCAGTTCAGGCACTTATTGGTGTTGCATCTCTTTTAGGCATAACTGCTGTTGGATTTGGTGTATTTTTTGCTGTAGACATTCTTC
>CAMAFU010000094.1 GCA_945833725.1 uncultured Treponema sp. | reverse complement strand
GTCAATCATGACTTCAAGCGTTTGACCGATACGACTTTTTAGTTTTGTTTCCGAGAAAAAAAATGAATTTACAGTGTTTGCTGCCGGTGCCCTTATTGTTACGATTCCTTTCGTAATATTTTTCCTTATGACCCAGAAAACCCTTGTTTCAAGTTTTGGAGGAGCTGCCGTAAAAGAGTGATTTTGCGTTTAATTTAAGAAAAATCATTTTTGAGTAAAAGCTTTTAAATCTTAAAAAAGGAAATACTGATGAAATATACTTTTGACAGCACAGGCATTTTAAAAGATGAAAGAAGAGTCTTTTTGACTATGGGCGAAATCCATTATTCAAGGGTTCCCTGCAGCTGCTGGAAAGAATCTCTTTTAAAAATGAAAGCTGGTGGCATAGATGTGGTAAGCACCTATGTTATCTGGATTCATCATGAAGAAATTGAAGGTGAATACGACTGGAGCGGAAACAGGAATTTGCGTGAATTTTTAAAGACTGCCAGTGAATGTGGTATGAAAGTCTGCCTCCGTATAGGACCCTGGTGCCATGGAGAGGTAAGAAACGGCGGATTCCCGGACTGGCTTTTGCATAAAGATTTTGAACCACGCACAAACAGCAAAGCCTACTTTGATACAGTAGAAAAATGGTATTCAAAGATATATTCGCAGACTTCAGATTTTATAAACAATCCTGATGATGAAAAATCCTGGAACAATCCAGTTATTGCCATTCAAATTGAAAATGAGTACGGTCATTGCGGCGGGCTTTATGATGAGTCCGGTGATTTGCACATGAAAACACTTTATTCCCTTGCACGAAAAACTGGATTTCTTGTTCATCTTTACACGGCTACAGGCTGGGGTGGGGCAAGAACAGGTGGACTTCTTCCTGTAATGGGCGGATATTGTGATGAACCATGGGCACAGCATGTTCTGGAAAGTGAACCCAGCGGAAACTTTACTTTTACATTAGAAAGAAACGACCACAACATTGGAAGCGACCACGGTTTAGGTTATGGAATTACCTTCGATTCATCCAAATTCCCTTATTTAACAGCTGAACTTGGCGGCGGTTTGCAGGTAACATCCCACAGAAGAACTGTTGCAATGGCCGATGATATTGCCGCAGTTGCCATGGTAAAACTCGGAAGCGGCGTAAATCTTCTGGGGTATTATATGTATCACGGAGGCACAAACCCCGAAGGAAAACTTTCCACATTGCAGGAATCGAGGGAAACTGGATTTTTAAATGATTTACCTGTTAAAAATTACGATTTCCGAGCGCCTGTAGGAGAATTTGGGCAGATTACAGAAACTTTCCGTCATTTAAAGCTTCTTTCTTATTTTACAGGAGATTTTGGAGAGGAGTTATGCAGCCTTCCTGCTGTAATTCCCGAAGAAAATCCCCTTGATCCAAAAAATTTGTCCAGTTTAAGATTTTCGTACCGCTCCAATGGTAAAAAAGGCTATCTTTTTGTAAACAATTATGTCCGTCATCAAAAAATGAAAGAATACAAAAAACAGGAGTTAAAAACACCAGAAGGCAAAACTCTTTTTTGGGGCGACATAAAAAGCGGAGAATACTTTTTTGTTCCTTTCAACATGGAATTCTGCGGAATAAAGTTAAAATGGGCAAAAGCCACTCCTTTTACAGCCGCTGCAGGAAAAATAATTTTTTACAGAAACAGCTGCTGGAACGAAAAAAAAGATATTTTTTCTTTTTACGAGGATTGTGTTGAATCTGGAAAAAGTAAAATTCTTCTTCTGGAAAAAAACGATGCCCTGAACCTTTGGAAAATCAGCGGCGACAGAATCCTTATTTGCAGTGATGATTCTTATGCCTTAAAAACAGAAAACGGGGATATTTTTGTAAGCCGGGAAAGCGATGATTTTTATGTTTATCCTGATTTTGAAAAGGAACTTTCCGGCTGGGAAAAAACCGGCGTAAAAAATTTTAATTCAGATGAATCTCTGGAAAAAACGGAATTTATTCACTACAAAAAGAAAAATTCTCTCTTCCAGAAAGGAAAAATCCTTTCAGAAAAAATTTCTGAAGGCAAATATAAATTTAATCTGGAACAATGCCAGTCCTTTTTTAAAGATGAGTGTTCCGACTGCTTTGTAAAAATTTCTTATATTGGCGATAAGGCTGAACTTTATTCAATAAACGAAAAAGGGGAGAGAAAACTTCTTCTGGATCATTTTTTTATGGGAGAACAGTTTCCATGGGAAATAGGCTTAAAATATTTTGACTGCAGCGAAAATCTTTCATCACTGGAACTGGAAATTACGCCGCTTTCAAAATCTCAGGAAATTTATCTTGAAAAATGGCCGGAATTTTCCGGGGAAAAAGCTGCTGTTCTTAAAGATGTTTCCTATGAATTGGAATGGAAATCTAATATTTAAAACTGTTGTAAGCAGGTTAAAAGCTGAAATGTACAATAAAACAAAAAAGGAGGACACCTGTAATGAAGAAAAGTTTCTTTTTTGCGTTTTTTCTGGGGCTTGTGTTTTTGAATTTTGCTTTCCCGGGTAAAAACGAAGCCGTATCATCTAAAATTTTTATAGAACCTGTAGAAGGCCTTTCTGAAGATTTTATGATGGGTGTTGATATAAGCATGCTGCAGGATATTGAAGATAACGGCGGTGTTTATTTTGACAGTCAGGGAAATAAACAAGACCTGTTTAAAATTTTAAAGGATAACGGTGTAAACTGGATTCGTCTTCGTGTATGGAATAATCCTACAGTAGACGGAAAACCTTATGGCGGCGGAAACAACAGCGTAGAAACGGATTTAAAGCTTGCAGTAAGGGCGAAAGAATCAGGTTTTAAACTTCTTGTTGATTTTCATTATTCAGACAGCTGGGCAGATCCTGGAAAACAGAATATGAGTCAGGATTGGGTTGGACTAAACGAAAAAAAACTTAATGCCGAAGTGGAAAAATTTACAAAAGATTCCATAGAAAAATTTATAAGTGCTGGAGCAAGACCAGATGCCGTTCAGATTGGAAACGAACTGAACAACGGTTTTATGTGGCCGGTGGGAAAAATCTGGGGCGATGAAGGCGAAAAGGTCGGCGGATTTAAAGGGTTTATTTCCCTTTTAAAAAGTGCCTCCCGGGGTGTAAGAAGTGCACAGGGCAGCGGAGAAAAAATAAAAATTGTAATTCACCTTGCAGATGGCGGGCGCAACGAGCTTTACAGAAGTGTTTTTGATCCTGTAGTAAAGGCCGGCGTTGATTTTGATATTATCGGTCTTTCGTTTTACACATACTGGCATGGAAGCATTCAGGATTTGAAGGACAATATGACAGATCTTTCTAAAAGGTACGGAAAAGAACTGGCTGTAGTTGAAACTGCCTACGGTTACACGGAAGAAGATGCTGATGACCAGGGAAATTCCTTTATGGTATACAGTGATGAAAAACACGGCTATCTTCCAACGGTGCAGGGGCAGGCTACAAGCATTCGCGACATAATCGAGGCCGTTGCTTCTGTAAAAGGCGGAACAGGTGTGTTTTACTGGGAACCTGCCTGGATTCCTGTAAAAGGTGCCGGACTTTCCTTTGCAGAAGGCAATTCCTGGGATAATCAGGCTATGTTCGATTCAAAAGGCCGGGTGCTTCCTTCCTTGTCTGTGTGGTCTCTTGTTCGCGGCGGAAAGGAAGTTTCCAATGTGTGGGGCGGCAGTGCGTCAAATTCAAAAAACTTTCATCCTTACAAAATGGCTGATTCCTTAGAAGTTGTATGTAAACCTGGAGAAGTTCCTTTGCTGCCAGAAAAAGTAAAACTGGTGTTTACAAATGATTCAGAATCACTTGTAGATGTAAAATGGGAAGAAAAAGACTGGGGCAAGACTGAAAACGGAAAATACATTCTTAAAGGAAAAGCCCTCTCCTTCGATTTTGTTCCAGAAATAACCGTAGTTGTAAGCGACAGAACAAATTTAATTGCAGATCCCTCTTTTGAATCAGGAAAATTCGGCGAATGGAAATATAACGGTCCAGACGGCGCCTGCTACATGGAAAATAACAAAAGCAATGCCCACACTGGAAAATGGACATACAAATACTGGCTGGCCAACGGATTCCAATCGCTTATTACAAAGGAATTTAAGGCCATACCAGATGGAAAATACGAACTTTCTGTCTGGGCAATGGGCGGTGGAAACGACAAAAATATCCGTCTTTTTGCTTCTGGGTTCGACGGCACAGACAGGCAGGTTACATGCAAAATTGTAAATACAGGCTGGCAGGTTTGGAAACAGTATAAAATTCCTGTTGATGTAAAAGGAGGAAATGTAACTGTGGGAATATATCTTGAAACTTCTCCAGACTGCTGGGGAAATTTTGATGATATTGAATTTATAAAAATCGATTAAATCAAACTTTGATTGCATGGTCGGTGCATTACTTTGCGTTAGTTTTAATAACGAGGTTAAAATAAACATGAAAAAATATGAGAAAAAGATACTTAATGTTCTTTGTTTCCTGTTTTTTGGAATAAAAGCCTTTTCTCAGGTTGCTGATGACGGATTTATTGTTCCCCTAAATCAGGATTTTTCAAAATCGGCTGTTTCTGCCCAAAGTGCCAGTGCAGAACTTTCAAAATCTTCATCTTCAAAAATCCAGCAGGGGGCTTGGATTGAAGTTACTTCTAAAAATGAATCTCTTATTCGCAATATAAGCGATGGGAAAAAATCTGGCTATGAGTTCGACAATTCCCATTTTTTAAGCAAGATGAACTGGTGGTTTTGGGGCGACATAAACGATAAGTTTCATCTTGATACAGAAATTGCCGTCTGGAATTTTGATAAAACCATTTATCAATCAAATTCTTACGGTGCAAATATTCCCGATGTTACTTTCGGCGACGGTCTTCAGACTCTTTTAACAATGCCTTTTTCTTTTCTTGCAGAAGGAAATGACAGCGGAATTGGTGCCTTTAACAAAATGGGATTTAACATTTTAACTCCATTTGTTTCTGTCCGTGTAGGGTACGGCGATTTAAAGGCAAACGGAATGAGCGAGTTTAAAGGTATTTTTACTGTTATAGACAGATGGAACAATGTAGGAAAAGGCTACACAGAAATTTCTGGCGGAAGTGCATTAAAAAACTTCGGCAAATTAAAGGTCGATTCCCTTTTTGCATTGAGCCGTATGCGTGATTCTTTTGGAACTTACGATTACATTGACTTTAATTACGATGATAAAGTCCGCCTTGCCTTTACATTTGGTTCAACTACAACAGAAAAAGAACTTTTCTTCTACACAAGGTCAAATAAAAATGCCGTTTCTGCATGGCTTTCCCTGTCGCCTTTCGATTGGTTAACTGTACAAGCCCATGCATTAGGTTCTTTTGGATCAGAATATTCTCTTTCCTCTCAATCTACAGCTTTTGCAGGCAAAATTTCTTCTGCAGGAGAATCTTACGACTTTTCTCTCCGTTCAAGTTTTGCAGGAAGCAAAGTTAATTCTGTGTGGGGAAGCGACGGTACAGACTGGGACGACATAAATGCCGGAACATGGACAACAGATCTTCTTTTTGAAAAACAGTTTGGTTTAAGCGTACCTTTTTCTTTAGGACTGGATCAAAAAATTGCCTTTGATAATTTAGAAGATTTTTCTTCCGTAAAATGCCGTTTCCAGCTTTATTCAGACATAACAATTTCATCAAATGCTGAACTTGGACTTTATGGCGTTATGGGATTGGACAAGCAGTTAAACCTGTTAATTGGAAATCTTTCAACACCAGAGCTTATTTCTTATTTTGATGAAGGGGGAGCTGAAGTTGTATTAACGGATTTAAAAAACATTCAGAAACTTCGCTTTGACTATGCTCTTAAAATGAAATACGGAGAATGGGCAGGCGGAAGTTCTTATCCTGCAGAAAAGCAACTGCACAGCATAATGGGTGAACTCCAGTTTGCCTCCGGTCATTCCGTTCACTTTGGTTCAATTCTGCGCATTCCTGGTAAGGGGGATGAAACAAATGTTCCTTTTGCCTTTGCAGCAGGTACAACTATAAAAAAACTGCCTCTTCCTGGAAAACCGATGCTTTGGGTTCACTTTACATATTCAATGAATCCGTACGAAGACAAAAATTACAGTCTTTTCAGAAAGGATGATCCTTTAAACAAACCGGCTCACAGAACTTATCTTCTTAACAGCCTTGAAAAAGACACTGGAAAAAGCATGATAGGGCTTGGCCTTGTCTGGGATTTATAAAAAACGGGGAAAAATATGAAGAATAAAAGTTTTATTACCGTAATTTTTTTAATTGGAATCAGTATTTTTGCATCCTGCTTTTTTTCGTCCTGTGCAGATGCGGCAGGTCTTCACGACCAGAATGCCCTTATGCTTACATTTGAATTTACAGGTTTTCCGTCTTCTGCAGACGGCGATTATTGTCTGGCAGGAGATTTTAACGGAGATACTGAATGGGAAAGGGAAGCAGACAGCATTACCGTACATTTATCTGGCGGCAGTGGCGTATGTTCAGAAAAAATACCTGTTACTTCAACATGGATAAATTTTACTTTGTGCGATACTTCCTGGAGCCGGGCTTGGTTTCCTGCCGTTCAGGGAAACAGTGTTGATGGAAAAAGCGGAAATTACTTCAACTTTTATACCGACAACCTGGATTTAAGCCTGAATGAAGCAACTGTTGTTATAGACGGCAGCCAGTCTGGTTCACAAATGGTTTATCTCAAGTAATCCGGGGGTAGAATGATGAAAAATAAATTGTTTATTGGAAAAATAATATGTGTTTCTTTTTCACTTTTTCTTGCTTTATCCTGTTCTCAACTGCAGGGAATGTTAAGCAGTGAACAGAAACTTTTGGAAAAAGAGCAGACTGGAAGTGCTGTAATTTCTGGAAATGTCTGGTATTACGATGGAGATTATTCAACAGATTTCAGCGGCACGGAAGGAGCTTCGCTAAATATTTCTTTCGATAAAAAAGTTGCTATAGCAGCTACAAACGATGGAAAAAGCAAACTCAGCGGAAATATTTCTGTAACCTATAAAAATGTTTCTGGGCAAAACTGTACGCAG
>CAMAFU010000093.1 GCA_945833725.1 uncultured Treponema sp. | reverse complement strand
TGAAAAATCGCCACAATAAGACCTATAACCAGTGCACCAATTAAAACAGGTCCGCACATTATCAAAACCTGAACTATACTTTCCCTTAAATAACCGACCATACCAGGCCTCCTGCATCATTTTTAATTTCAATACTGTCCATCAAAAACCAAGATTCTGCATTACGGAAGCAAACAGCTGCTGAGTCAAAAGTCCCCAACCGTCAACCAGAACAAAAAGCATAAGTTTAAAAGGCATGGAAATCTGAACAGGCGGAAGCATCATCATACCCATACTCATTAATATGCTGGCAACAACCATATCAATTACGATAAACGGAATGTAAAGGATAATGCCTATTTTAAAAGCTACAGTAAGTTCATGCAGAATATACGAAGGAATCATTACATAAAGCGGAATATCATTTAAAGTTTCTACTTTGTCAATTTTTGCCAGAGATGTAAAAGTACCAAGATAGTCAATACCTGTAGAAGTATTCATCTGACTCATCATAAAAGTTTTAAGCGGCTTTTCTGCCTCCCTGTAAGCCTGTTCTATAGAAATCTGCCCCTCTCCAAGAGGTTTAAAAGATTTTGTATATATTTGTGAAAATACAGGCCACATTACAAAAAGCGTCATAAAAAGAGCGATGCCATTAAGCACAGATGTAGGAGGAACCTGCTGCAAAGAAAGAGCCCTTTTTATAAAATCAAGTACAATAGAAAAGCGAAGAAAACATGTTGTTAAAATTAAAATGCTTGGAGCCAGAGAAAGAATTGTAAGAAGAAGCAGAACCTGAAGGCTGAAAGCCACTTCCCCGCCAGATTCAGGCCGCGTAATCCTAATATCCACATTAGGAATATCAATGCCCCGAATGTCCATATTCCGTTCCGTAGTACCATCAGTACTTCCCCGGGGAAAATTTCTGTTTTGGGAAGTTTGGGCAAAAGAAACAAAAGAACATAAAAAGATTACAATCAAAAGAAAAATACTTTTTTTCATTTCGGCCTCTATTCCTGTTCAAGACGCTGATTCTGAGCCCTGATAAAACTCATTGCATCTTCGTCTTCACCAATTTTTTCTTCTATATTTGTATTTTTGCTGGAACCGGGCATAAAAATATTAAGGATTTCCGAAAAAGATTTTGGCTTTGAATTTCCGGAAGATTTATCTGCATAAAGGTTCATGGCATTTACCAGTTCCCGATCTTCAACCTTGCCAATAAGATTTATGCTCTGATCACTTACACCTAAAATATAGGCATTATCCTGCAGAGTAACAATTTGAACGGTTTTTCCGGGAGTTAAAGTAATTTGAGAAACCTTACGCAAAAAAGGGTCATTGTCATTTACAGATTTTACAGATTTTTTTAAAAGATAGAAAACACCGTAAATTATTCCGGCCACAACTACCAGCGCCAGCACCATTTTTATAAGCACAAAAACGGCAGAATAAGATTTTTTTCCGCCGTCAGAAGAAGTTGCTGAAGTTTTTCTATTGAGATTAATTGAAATATCTTCAGGATCAGAGTAAAGATTTATAGTCTGCTCAGAATCTTTTTCCGAAACACTTACATTACCAGATTCAGAGTTTTCAGAAGGAGCACAAAATGCCCCGCCGCACAAAAAAAGCACGCAGAGCCCGAAAATAATTTTCTTGAAAGAAATATTTGACATAATCCCACCCATTTTGTCAAAAATTATATATATTTTTTTATTTTTACCGGCGGCTTTTTTGCTGCGGAGAACCGAAGCAAAAAAACAGGCTGTCCGCCCTTCGCCTCCTTCGGCTCATCCCTCCACTTCGTTCCGGGACGGCTAAAGCCGGGGCTACCATCCTTGCCGCAATTAGTGAATGTCCGAAACCCTCTCCATTGGAGAAAGAATTTCCGTAACACGAACACCAAAGTTTTCATCAATTACAACAACCTCTCCCTTTGCAATAGGCTTGTGATTGACAAGAATATCTACAGGCTCACCGGCCAGTTTATCCAATTCTATAATGGTCCCCTCACCCATACCAAGAATTTCTTTTATTTGTTTTTTTGTACGGCCCAATTCTACAGTCATCTCCATAAAGACGTCCATAATAAGACCGATATTTCCCTGTTCAGCAGATGATGCACCACCCATAAGGTTCGGGAACTGAATTGACTGAACATTCGGCGTATTCATGCCCATTACCTGCCCCATTCCTCCCTGAGGCATCTGCATTCCCATATTAGGCATCTGCATCTGCATGCCGGACATATTAGGCATCTGCATTCCCATACCGGACATATTAGGCATCTGCATGGAAGCACCAGCATTACCCATATTGTTCATCTGAGGCTGGGCAGAACCCATAAGATTTCCCAAATCAGAGGCATTTAACGCACCGGAAGAAGACTCCTTTCCACCGCCTAACGCAGCAATCATTCCAGAGGCAACATCCGAAGAAACAGCCTCCCAAAGGTTGAAAGTTTCTCCTTCCAGAGAAAAAGAATATGTAAAAAGCACAAATGTGTTCTGCGGAATTCTAACCATTGCCTTAGGAACATGAAGGCTTTCCGGTGGATTTGTAGCAAGACCGGGAAGGTTGCCGTCTTTGGAAAGAACATTAATTTCTGTTCCGCTATGGTTTGCCACAACTTCAGAAATAACAGACAAAGCCATATCGTCCAGTTCTGCCTGCTCTTCCTTATTTATTAATCCGGTAAGTTTCTGACTGAACTCAGGAGACAAAAGGAAAAGGTGATCGCCTTTCAGCCCTGTAGAAAAATCATCCATAACGGCAACAACCATTTCCGGCAATTTTGCAAGAAGCTGATCCCTGTTTGCAGTTTCAACGGCAGGGTTTCCTACAGAAAATTCACTTCCAGTCATGGAATTTAACTTGGAGAGAAGTTCGTCCTTTATATCATCAGCAAATTTTTCCAGAACGGATGTATCAATATTAACATTAGAAGTACCGGCAGCACCAGAAAGACCGCCCATGTCAACTCCAGACAACAATGCTTCAATTTCGTCCTGAGAAATAGTTCCATCACTCATAAGATTCATCTCCTTCTACGGATAATTCTTCAAAATCTTCATTTTCCTGCTGCTCAAGTTTACTGATAATTTGTACGGCAATTTTTTTTCCGACAACACCAGGCTGACACAAGAACTTTTTTTTGTTTCCTACACTTAAAGACAAAGGATCGCCTACACGAACGCTGGAAAGCCTTACAACATCTCCAGTCCTTAATGCAAGAACATCCCTAATAGGCATATTGATTGTACCGATTTCGGCCACAACATCCATATCCACATCAGACAATTTTTCCTTCAGCGTTCCCAAATATTGGGTTGTAGAACTGCGCCTTACAGAACTGAACCAAAACTGCGAAGAAAGTTTAGAAATAATAGGTTCAATAGTAAGATATGGAATACAAAAATTCATCATTCCTTCTTCTTCGGCAACTTTAGTTTCCAGTGTTACAAGAACAACCATTTCTGAAGGAGGAACAATCTGTGCAAACTGAGGATTTGTTTCAATTTGACCAAGACGAGGCCGCAAATCAATAACCTGAGTCCAAGCTTCCCTCATATTTGCCAGAATCCTTACAATAATGCCTTCCATAACAGACTGTTCAATATCTGTTAAATCACGGCTTACTTTGGCTCCCTGCCCGGTTCCACCAAAAAGCCTGTCAATCATACTGAATGTAATGGCAGGGTCAATTTCCAGTACGGCATTTCCTTTTAAAGGATCCATATTTATTACAGCAAGGGTTGTAGGAGTTGGAATGGAACGGATAAATTCCTCGTAAGTAAGCTGGTCTACAGAGGCTACATGAACATGAACCATTGTACGAAGCTGAGCAGACAAAGAAGTTGTAGTAAGACGCGCAAAAGTTTCGTGCATTATGGAAACTGTACGAATCTGTTCCTTAGAGAATTTGTCCGGACGTTTGAAATCATATATTTTAATTTTACGAGTATCGTTTACAGGCTTAAAATCATCAGTTTCCGTATCGCCGGAACTAATAGCCTGCAAAAGCTGGTCAATCTCGTCTTGTGACAAAACCTCGTTCATGCCAAATCCACCCTTTCAACAACTATTGCTGTATAACATCCAGTGTCATGAACCGGACATCTTTTATTTTTGAACTGCTTAAAATTGAATCATTTATTGCATTTCTTATTTCAATACGAAGAGCTTCCTCATTTTGAGGCTTTAATTCTTCATAAGATTTCTGAGTAAAATACCGGCGCAAAAAGTCCTTTAATTCTACAGTTCTCTGAGTAATTTCTGTAGAAGTTGCCTTATCATCTTTTTTGTAGCCTAAAACAACCTCAACAATTACAGAAGCGGGATTTACATCACTTGTTTTTGTTCTTATTGAGCCCAATGAACTGTACCAGTCAAGAATTTCTTTATTTGAAGTATATTCTTCGGTAACAGGCACAACAGAAACGCCAGACTGACTTCCCCCGACAATCTTCATTGTAACAATAACAACAGTAACAATAAGAATTACCGCACCAAGCCCAATAGCCACCCATTTTAAAAGTGCAGGGAGAATTCCTCCTATGCCGCCTTTTTTACCAGAAGATGAAGTAAGATCTCCTGTGCCGGCATCATCATTTAAATCCAAGTCGTTATCATCAGCCATAGTTCACTCCCAATATAATAAATCTGTTCAAGACCCGTTTCGCTCAAGGTTTGATTCAAGTCGCCCTAAAGAAATTTTAAGGTACAGACTCTATACACCTTATTATTTTATCGGATTTCAGGTCAAAATTACTTAGAACAAAAAGTTAAAAATGACCTTCATCCAAAATGATAATATCAACTCTCCTGTTATAAGCCTGAGCCTCCTTCGTATCGTTGGAAAAAACAGGCCTAGTATCTGCATATCCTGCAACAGAAAATTTTGATTCATCAACTCCAAAATCACCAAGAAAATGAAGCGTATTTAAAGCCCTGTCCACAGAAAGTTCCCAGTTTGAAGGATATTTTGAATTTTCAACAGGTGTACTGTCTGTATGACCTTCAACCCTAAATCTTCGGGATTGAATTTCCGGTTCCTGAAAAAATTTTGCAAGTTTTAAAAGAACATCTCTGCTTTCGTCAATATTAAGTTCACCGCTGCCTTCTTCAAAAAAAACATCGGAAGCCAAGGTTATAACAACTCCCCTTTCATCAGATGAAACTGTAATTTTGGCAGAATGAATTTCAGGAGCAAAAAGTGAAATAGCCTTTTTTTTGGCAAGCCCCAAAGACTTACCCTTTTCTACAGAGGGAAGAGAATTTATTGTATTTCCTAAATCGGCCAACCGCCCTGCAGTAAGGGACATTCCGCCCGTTGTAGTAGGATTTTCCATTGTATCGGTCTGAACAGCCAGAGAAGCCTGCATTTGAGCCAATTGAGTTATATCAACTTCCGAAGGATCATAAAGCATTACGAAGAAACAGAGCATAAGGGTAATCATATCTCCGTAAGTACCCTGCCATGCCGTTGACGGTTTAGAAGGTTCTGAATTCTTTTTCTTTCCCATTAAAATTAATCCTTTAGAACATCAGCTTCAACTACTTTTCTTGTTTTAGGATCAAGATAAGCAAGAAGTTTCATAGCCAATATACGAGGGTTATCTCCAGCCTGAATTGAAAGCACACCTTCCAGCACCATTTCCTTGGACGCCATCTCGGCTTTATTCTGCCCTATAAGTTTCTGAGCCATAGGACCGAAAATCCAGTTAGCAAGCATGGAACCATAAAGTGTTGTAATAAGGGCAACAGCCATATTAGGACCTAAAGAAGATTTATCTTCAAGGTTATTCAACATACCGATAAGACCAATAACTGTACCAAGCATACCGAAACCAGGACCATAACCAGCCCACTGATTAACAAGATTTATATAATCCATGTGCCTTGATTCCATCTGGTTCATTTCCCTTTCCATAATATCTTTTATTATGGCACCATCTGTACCGTCAACAACCATTCTAAGACCATTTTTAAGGAAAGGGTCATCCAGATCTTCAAGACCTTCTTCCAAAGCAAGAATACCTTCCCGACGGGCTTTTTCCGATAAAGCAACCATATTCTGAATAAGAGTCTGTTCACCGTAGGAATAAGTTTTAAAAACACGCCCCAAAACACCGAACATGCCAAGAACCTGTTTTAAGGGAGCAACAAAGAAAAGAGCAGCGAATGAACCGCCAACAGTAACAAAGATAGACGGAACATCGATAATTCCGCCCAAAGAACCGCCAGATGTAATTACACCAAGTACAATAACGGTACAACCACCAACCAGCGCTATGATCGACGCTATATCCATAAAAAGCTCCTCCTAAAACCCCACCAAGCTTTTTTATAAATTTTTATAAAGTCATAATTCCTGAGTAGAATTATTAAGTTTTTTACGGTATTCAATAATTCTCTGAATAAGCTGTTCAGGAGAATCCTTAAGTACGATTTTTTTACCGGAAAGAAAAGTAACTGTAAGGTCTGGATTTTGTTCCATACTTTCAATTAAATGCGGATTTATCCAATAAGGCTTTCCATCCAAACGAGTAACACAAATCATTCATATATTTTCTATTCTAATTCGGTTATCGTCAAGTAGAAAAATAATTATTGCAGCTAAATTATGAAAAAATCAATTTTTTTTAGTCCACATAACAGAAACCGCCCCCCTTTCTATTTTTTCAGGATTGCTTTCAGAATACAGGAGCGTTTTTTTTATTCCGGTCATAACACCAGGTTTTTCCATTTTTAGTTCCCACTGAACAGGCTCTGCTGCTGAAGCATGTTCAAGAGCTTCTGTCCTGGAAATTTCTGGAAAAAAGGATGCATTCGTTTTTCCAGTCTGATGTATAAAAACTTCCAGTCCCTGCTCACTTTCCTTTATATCAAGGGAAACATTCATGGTTGCTCCATTTTTTAAAATAACAAAGCCTCTTCCACCGCGAAGCAGGATAATTTTGTCGGCAAAAGGCTCTCCGCCCCAAACTCCTGCCAAGTCGGCTTCATTCAGATTCATATATGTTTTGGAAGGAATTTCTTCATATTTTAATTCTTCACCACCAGAATTTTTTTTCAGAGGAAT
>CAMAFU010000092.1 GCA_945833725.1 uncultured Treponema sp. | reverse complement strand
GTAATAAAGTACATCAGGTTTTTCTGAATTTGAACCGTAAATGTACTGTGTTAAAGTTTCTGTTACAGAAGTATTTTCTTTTCCAAGATAGTTTTTTTTAAGTTCCCGTTTTTCCTGACGATATGACAGTAAATTTCCTTCCTGTGAATATGTCCACTCACTTACTGAATCCTGTTTAAGTTCTAATTTTTCTTTACCAGTTTCAGTTTCTCCCTCATTTTCAGAAACAACAGTTTCGTAATGAAAGTCAATTTTTTTTACCAGACGACTGTTTTTATCGTAAAAAGATTCCGCTCTTGTTTTCTTTTGAAAATTCTCTTCACAGGTACGATACACCATTCCTTTTTCATCATGAAAATATTCAATTTCTTTTTTAAGTAAAAAATCATCAGCAGTTTTTGGGTTGTTGAAATACTGAATTTTTGAAACAAGACCATCACCTGTAAAATACTTTCGTATGACAGAATCATCGTAAGCCTTAACAGTAAAAGTTGAATCAGTAACTTTATTCAAAGAAAGGCTTTCATCGTTGAAAATAAATTTCCGAAGGCTTCCGTCTTTTTTTCGGAACACGCTCCAGACATCTTTTTCCACAGGCACAGGATCATCATCACTGTTTTCAAGAAGTTCAAGAATGGAATCCTGCATATTTTCATCATAAAAAGAAAAAGTTCCCCCAGAAACATTTTCTTCAAGATTTTCTTTTAAAATAATTTCCTTAACAGAAACAATATCTTTTGGAGAAATCAAGCCTTTTTTCTCTGGATAATATATTTCGTAAAGAAAAGTTAATTTTTTTTCCTGCCAATTATAAAATTTCAGCATAAGAAAAGAAGAAGCCTGTCTTGAAATTTGAGCAAAACCTGCAGCAGACTGACTCTCTTTTTTTCCAGTAAGAGAATACAGCGATACGCTGAACAGAAAATCCCGGAGAGGCAGAGGCTCAGAACTTTGCAACAAAAAAGTTTTGTCTTCAATTTCCGCAGCAGGTGCAAAAGGTTCTTCTGCAAAAAGAGGATAAATAAAAAGGAATGAAAAGAAAAAAAACTTAAATTTCTTTACAAAAAACTTCATCCCTAACGCCCCAAAAACTCCCTGATAAATTCATCTGGATTAAACTTTTTAATATTGTCGTATTTTTCACCAGTACAAACATACAAAACGGGAATTGAAAGTTCTTTTCCAATAGAAAAAACCATTCCGCCTTTTGCCGTAGAATCGTATTTTGTAATAATAACGCCGTCAAGCCCCACTGCATCATTAAAAACTTCGGCCTGACGCACGGCATTCTGACCTGTAGTTCCGTCAATAACAAGAATTTTCCTGCAGCAATCGGAATCGGCTTTTGAAACGGCAATTTTATGAATTTTTTGAAGTTCCCGAATAAGGTTTTCCTTATTGTGAAGCCTTCCTGCAGTATCGGCAATAACAATACCACCGCCACCGGCTCTTACAGATTGAAGGGAATCAAAAACAACAGCCGCAGGATCACTTCCATGCTGATGAGAAACAACCCTTATTCCCAGATTCTGGCCGTGCATTTCCAGTTGTTCTTCGGAAGCCGCCCTAAAAGTATCCGCAGCCGCCAGCACCACATTACACCCGCCTTCTTTAAAAACGGAAGCAAGTTTTGCAGCCGTAGTAGTTTTTCCAACACCATTAACGCCCATAAGCATAACAATATTTGTTTTTGCACAGTCAAATTCCAGACTGCCGGAAGTTAAAAACCCCGAAAGAATCAGCTCCAGTTCATCAAGAACACCTTCTTTCGACGAAACTTTTTTTTCTTTACAGATTTTTTCCAGTCTGTCCGTAATTTCAAAAGAGAGTTTTGCCCCCACATCACCTTCTACAAGTAAATCAGTCAAATCATCGTAAAAAGAAGAATCAATGCTTTCTGAAGAAAAAAGTTTTTTTAATTTTTCGCCAAAAGAAAATTTACCCATTTAATTACACTCCAGATTTTTTATATTTATATTATGGGCGGGTTTTCAGTCTGTCCCGGATTTTCCGTGCCAGACTAAAAAACAAGCTGTACGCCCTTCGCCTCCTTCGGCTCATCCTTCCGCTTCGCTACAGGACTTCGGGGCTCCCATCTTTCCCGCATTTATCGCCCCTGTTCAGGTAAAACCTGATTTGCAGCTATAAGATATCTGGCAATTTCAAAAATAAACCAGGCACCGGCAGCAGCAGAAACAGCACAAGCACCATTAAAAATGCCATCCCATTTTTTATAACTGTCAAGACTTTGGGAAAGTTTCGAAGAATTGTACGAATTTGCGTAAGAATTAACCTGCCCTGCACAGAAAAAAGTAAAAGGCAGCGTACATATTAAAGTACTGTAAGCCGCATACATTCTTTTTCTGCTTCTGTCAATTTTTTCGGCACGGTCAAAGGGTTTTACATCAACAAAAAGGCTGGCACCGTCCTTCCCGGAATTTTCAGGAATCATTACAAAATCGGATTTTCCTTCTGAATCTGTAAAAATGCCTAAAACAGTCCGGCCGTTTACTGTAACATCTGTCCAAGGCTCTTCTTTTGTAACAGATTTTCCACTGCCTCCGTTAAAATAAAATAAACCGTCCAAAGGTGTGCGCAGATTAAGCCGGAAACTTCCCTTTTCTTTCGGGTGCATTTTTACTTTTACGGTAAACTGCTCTTCACCAGAAAAAAGAAAACTGAAATTTTGCGTATCATATTTTTGCGAAGCAACTGAAACTGAGTGAATGCCGGCATCAACAATTACATTCTGCTTGTCAACAAGAAGTACACCATCAATGCTTATATCAACTTCATCGAAAATTTTGTCGTTTTCAAACTCAAAAACAATTTTTACAGGAAGGGAATTGGCAATTTTCGGAGTTAAATCTCTGGCAATCATGGCAGCCAGCGACACTAAATCAGAAACACTTCCTACTTCAATTACAGAACACGACAGTTTTGCCCCGGGAAACTGATACAAATGAACGGCAACAGAAATATAATCACCGTAAAGGGTAATTTCCCCAGTAAGAAGGCCGTTTATGGAAGCCTGAGAAATTTCGTTTTCAAAACCATAACTTTCAATTCCATCATAAACTGCATTTTGCGACGGCTTAAAAAAGGCAGAAGAATCATTTTTGTAAAGAACAATACTTTCTGTTTTATTTTCCCCTAAATTGTTTTCTGAAAATTTTATATTTTTTGCTTTTTCGATATTTTCATCTATGCTTTTTTTTATGCCGGCAATTTTCTTTTCCTGCTCTGTACGGGCTTTTTTAAATTCAGAAGCACTAACTTTTGTGAATATAAGGGAATCCAGAACCTTTTCTTCTTTAGAAAGCTGAAGAAACAGGGAAAGTCTTTCTGTCTGGAGTTTTTTAAACTGCCGGTCTGCTTCTTCCTGCCCAGAAATTGTCCTTACGCCTTTTTGAGAAAACTGTTCCAAAATCAACTGGGGCAAAACAGTTCCAATATGAGAATCCACAACAGTATCGCTGTCTGAAGTAAAAAGAAACCTTGTTGTACCTAAAACCCAGTTTTCTGCTCTAAGGGGTAACGAAAAAAAGAGAATAAAAGCATAAATAAAAAAAAAGAATTTATCCTTCATTTTTACATATCATCTTCATCATCACCAGAAGAAAGGGAACCGTTCCACTGCGCCTGAAGATAAGAATCAATAAACTGATCTATATCGCCATCCATAACGCTTTGTATATTATGAACTTCGTATTTTGTCCTGTGATCTTTTACCATTGTATAAGGTTGAAACACATAAGTGCGGATTTGGTTTCCCCAGGAAATGTCTTTTTTTTCTGCACCGAATTTTGCGTTTTCCTTTTCTTTCTGCTCTTTGTAATACTGATAAAGTTTTGCCTTTAAAATGCTCATTGCCGTAGCTCTGTTCATAAGCTGAGACCTTTCAGAATCACACTGAACTACAATGCCAGTAGGAAGGTGAGTAAAACGAACGGCAGAATCAGTTTTATTTACATGCTGACCACCTTTTCCACCGGAACGGTATGTATCAACCCTAAGGTCTTCCGGCCGTATATCAACTTTAATCGTATCGTCCAAAACAGGAAAAATAAACACCGACGAAAAAGAAGTATGGCGGCGGGCATTGGAATCGAAGGGGCTTATCCGTATAAGACGGTGAACACCAGCTTCACCTTTTAATTTGCCGTATACATAGTCTCCGGTTATTTGAATTGTGGTAGATTTTATTCCGCCTTCGTCTTCCTGCAAATCTACGGTTTCCATTTTAAAACCATTCCGCTCTGCCCAACGGATATACATTCTGCTGAGCATATATGCCCAGTCGCAGGCTTCTGTACCGCCGGCACCAGAATGAATTGTAAGGAAGCAGCCGGATTTATCTACTTCGCCGGAAAGAAGATTTAAAATTGACTGCTCCTGAAATTTTTTAAGGGCAGAATCAAGATCATGTTTTAATTCATCTTCCAGATCTTCGTCTCCGCTTTCCAAAGCCAAATCGTACAGGGCAAAAAGGTCATCGGTTTTTGCCATAAGAAGCCTCCACGGCTCCACACGCCCTTTAAGATATTTTAAATCGTTCATTACCTTCTGGGCGTTTTCTGAATCATTCCAAAAATCAGGTGCTTCGGTTAATTTTTCTGTTTCCTTAATTTTTCTGTCGATTGCATCGTGGTCAAAGACGCCCCCAGACATTTAAAATGTCATTTTTAAGTTTTTCTAAAGGCTCTTTAAAATCTTCTATCATTTTTCCCCCGTTTATAACTGACTGCACAAAAAAAAGCACAATCTGGCAAAAGAAGTCTTGTTATTCTACCTTTTTTTGCCCATAAAGACAATTATAAATAAAAATTTGTAAACCTTGCTGCCGGAAGTAACTCTTGCAGGGGTTCCGCATTATAAAAAATATAATTTTAACCAGGGACTTCCAGTCGCGACTGTTCAGTGCAAAACCGTGCTATTAGCACTACACGCTGATTGTGGCACGGGAATTTATATAATGCCGCTTACGCAGCATCCACAATCAGGGTGTTTTTGCCCTGACCATTCGCTCCTTCGCGCCCCAATTTTTCTCATCAATTTATAATGCTGAAGGCCCTGAAGCCGCCGGAAGTAGCTCTTGCCAAACGGCGTTTTTTACATCAGAATTAAGTTATGTTTTTTAAGAAGAAGTTAGTTTTTTTTCTTGCGTTTTCTATTTTTCTTGCAGCCAATTTTTTCCCGGAAGAAAATAATGATACAAGGCCCATTGTTGATATGGTCAGTGTTACGCAGGTTTCCACAGATAAATTCAAAATCACATGGAAAAATCCTAAGGGCAGTTCAATTCAAAACATTTTAATTTACCGCGATACAAAGCCCATTGTTTCAGAAAAAAACATCAACTCATCAAAACCTGTTGCCGTTCTGCCTAAATCTTCCGTATCGTATATTGATACAGTAAATTCCTACAAAGAATACTACTATGCCGTTATAATAAAAACAGAAAATTCAAAAATCTACGACATTATACTTCCGTCAATCAATGCTACTGCAAAAGGAATAAGCCTAAAAAAACCGGAAGAAGAACCTATTTTTACAGACATGGAACCTAAAACATACGAAAATGGTGTGTTACGGGAAGTTCCTCTTCCTTACATAGATTTTATCCCGGATTTTTCAGAAAAACGCGGTTTTTTTTCGGATAAAGCAAAAGCCGAAGCAGAACTTCTTGCAGGAGAATACAAAAATACAAAAAAAGAAAAACTTGCACCTTATTACTTTGATGAAGACATTGTTTCCCCATCTGGCGGCGATGAATACTATCTTTTTGAAATATTAAAAACTTATTTTGTAAAAAAAGACTATAAATCTTCTGTGGAAGCCTTCAACGATTTTTTAAGGGTAAACCGCTCCGACGAAACCACAAACAGAACTGTTTTTTACCTTGGACAGGCTCACTATTTTCTCGGAAATTACAGAACAGCCCTTACAATGTTTCTTTACACAGAAGAGTTTTTTCCAGTTCTTTCAAAAAAATGGATTAATTCAACTCTGGATTTTTACAAAATTCCCGAATCTTTTGCAGAATAAAGTTTATACGAAAAACAGCCGGCGCTAGTATATTTTTCTTATTAAATCTATAAACGACGGAGTTTTTACAAGGTCAAGTTCCTGTGGCGTTAAAGGTCGTTTTTCAAAAGGAATGCCATCGGTATTTGCCCGGGGATTTGTATCTGCAATCTGATTTTCGCTGAACGAAGATTCTGGAACAGATTTTATAAGAACTTCATCTCCAATGTTCACTTTATCGTAAAAAGAATTCTGTATAAGTTCCCCTTCGCATATTTCTTCGCCGGCTTTTGTTACAGTAATTTGTCCAAGAAAATCTTTTTGATCAAAAACTACGCCAGTTTCGCTGTCTTTAGTACGGATTTTACCGCTTTTTACCAGATTGAATTCCGTTCCTTCCACAATTCCGTCGGATTTTCCCAAATCTATAAGAACTGTATTGTTTCTTCTGTCGATGATTTTTCCACGAACAGGAAGAATTTCCAGAATTTTTCTTCTAAAGGTACGAATTACTGAAGCAAATCTGTCGTTTCCCGTTCTAAAAAAACTTGAATCAAGAATTTTTACGCCGTTTCTTCCGTTGTATACAGAAAAATCAAGGCTAACTTCTCTCTCAGATTCATCAAAAGTCAAAATTACAAAATAATCTTGATTTTTTCTTCTGGCCAGCGAAAAAGCATCGGAAAACTGCCTTATTTCCCCTTCATCAAAAGTAACAGAACAGGAAGAAACAGAACTAAAACTCTCATTCAACATTTTTGCTGCAATATCTTCGCAGTCACTGTGCAGAAGCTGTATGCTGCTTTTTTTGTAGTATATACCTATGTTCCACCTTACTTTATCCAGATAAAAAGGGTCTACTTTCCATTTTGCATTAAGGGAATTTCTTAAAAGAGATTCAAAAGATTCCACAGTATCTTCAATTTTCTGCCGGTAAAGTTTTGTCTGTTCAGACAGCTGTCCTTCTTCTTCTTTAAAGTTTGACTTTATGAATTTCAATTGCTGAACATACAGTTCATTTTTGCCGGTTTTCAAAAGAATTTCTGCAAAGGCAT
>CAMAFU010000091.1 GCA_945833725.1 uncultured Treponema sp. | reverse complement strand
TATAAAAATAAGAAAACCGTACAGATATGGAACATACCTTTTTATTCGGCGGTAATCAACAAGAGCAACGAACAGCATTATTACGATTCCTATTCCTGCCCATATCATCTGTTTTATATACTCATTTGAAACAAGAATCCCGTCAGAATTAATTCCCGATGAGTAAATAAACATAATTCCCATTCCTAGAAGAATTATAACCGCCAGGAGGATAAAATAATCAAAAGCCTGAGAAAGTTTTATTTTCATTTTTATTCCTGTCTTGTACGAGTTTTTATAAGGTAATTGAATCCCAATTCTTTTACAGCCTGTTCATAGGATTGATTTGCCAGCATTCCCTGAAAAATAATATTTGTTGCATAAGGTGCCCACCATTCCCAGTCGTTTACAGCTTCAACAATAACGGCAATAACATACTGCTCTTCAACAGGTGCATCAAAAGGACCGTAAGCTGCCATCCATGAATGCCAGTGGTTTTCTTCAACGCCATTTACTTCGGCAGTACCGGTTTTTCCAGCCAGCTGAAATTTTTTGTTGTTCATAGGATATTGCGCTGTTCCGTCAGTTATTACATAGCGCAAATCATTCTGTACTTCTTTCCAGATTGAAGCATCTATATTTGATTTATGAAGAACGGTTCTTTCAATATTTTGAATTGTTTCGTTTGTTCCAGGTTCCCGAATTTCTTTTAAAAGATGAGGAGTATAAATTACGCCTTCATTGCAAATCATGGCAATCATATTGGCAACATGAAGCGGTGTAACAAGCGTATATCCCTGTCCTATTGACATGTTCATTGTATCACCGTCAGTCCACTTTTCATGAAAACGCCTTTCTTTCCATTGGCTTGTAGGAACAAAACCTGTTTGTTGAGCCGGCAAATCAATTCCAAGACTTTGACCGAAACCGAATTCCTTCGAATATGATGCAATTTTGTCTACACCAAGATTGTCTCTTCCCACAATCCAGTAATAAATATCACAGGATTGGGCAAGTGAATTTTTTAAGTCAAGGTAACCATGACCAGGATATTTTATATGACAGGTAAACCTCTGCTGACCATGAACAATTCTTCCAGTACATTCAATTTTCTTATCTGGAGAAATGGCATTTTCTGCTAGAATTGCAGTTGTCATTATTGCCTTGAATGTAGACGCCGGCGGATATGTTGCATTTACGGCACGATTTATAAGAGGCTGGTTTGGACTTGTAGAAAGCCTTGCAAATTCAGAAGAAGCATCTTCAGAGTTAAAAAGGTTTTGATCATAAAAAGGATAAGAAACCATAGCCAGAACTTCACCGGAGGAAGGCTTTAATACTACAGCTGCACCAACTCGTTCACCCAGTGCTTTTTCTGCCAGTTCCTGAATTCTTAAATCTATGGTAAGAACAAGATTTTTACCCGGTTTTGGCGGAATTACAATCGGTACATCAGAAATAATATGACCGCGGGCATCTATAGTTCTGCTCTCCCTGCCAGGTTCTCCCTGAAGAAATTTATCGTATTGCTTTTCAATGCCAGTTTTTCCGACAATTGAATTGGCTTTATATCCCTGATTGTACATTACATTTATTTCTTCTTTTGTAATATCACCTACATAACCTATTATGTGGCTTATGGAACCTGTTTCAACATAGTTTCGTATAGGTTTACTTCTCCAGCTTACGCCAGGAAGATCGTTAAGGTTTTCTGCAATGCTGGAAATTGTTGAAAAAGGAACATTCGCCCTAATTTCAATGGAATTATACGAAGAACGCAGATAAGAAGGAACTTTTTTATCCACATCTTTTTTTGTAATTCCCAGATAGGATGCCAGTTTAGCAGAAACAGTGTCATAGTAACCTTCAGGTATTTCTGCTGGAATTAAATCCACGGCAAAAGAGTCTGTATTAATAACTAAAGGCAAAGAGGCATTTCTGTCGAAAATTTCTCCTCTGTTTGCAGGAATCGTCTTTACCTGACTTGAAATTTTTTGAGACCGTTCCCTGTAATTTTTTCCTTCTACTACCTGCAGGGAATAAAGTTTTATTCCATAAACCACAAAAGTAATCGTTATTAGCAGGGAAAGAAAAGAAATTTTTAAAGTCTTATTAAGGCTGAGTCCAGATTCTTCTTCATCATTAAAATCTCTGGTATATAAATTATCCATTACGAAACCTTCTCCGGCGTAAGAATCAGATAATCCTTAAAAACATCTAAAAAACGGAAAATAACCGGTGTCAGAAGCGAATTGAATAAAAGTTCAAACCCAAAAGATGAAGAAAAAATTCTATAGGAAACTGAAATATTCGGATAAAAAGCCGAAATTACATGAACTGCCAGTGCTTTTGAAAGCGTAAAAACTGCACCAAGTAAAACAGGAAAAAAAATACCTTTTATGTTGAGGGTTTTATTGAAAAAACCTGCCCCATAGCCTAGAACAGTACGCAATAAACTGTTGAATCCAAAAGGACAGGCAGTCAGAAAATCAAGAAGAATACCTCCGGTAAAACCTGCTGAAACACCAAACAGTCTTCCGTTTTGCAGTGAAAAATATAAAGAGCATAAAAGGACAAAGTCAGGAACAGCCGGCAAAAAAAGCATATTCGACAAAATTCCCGTTTCAAGCAAAATAAAGCCTAAAAGAAAAAGACAGGCAACGGCAAATTTCTTCATTAAAATCTCCAGTTTATTACGGCATAAAATTTTATAATATGCCCTGTTTTTTCATAATACGGCGAAGTCAAGGCACGCTAACGCTTAAAGCCTTGACTTCGCCGTTTTGAGGGTTTGTACTACCCCCTCAATCAAAATTATTTTCCAGAATAGTTTTCGTTTACTTGTTTTAAATCTGTAACAATAACAGTTTCAAGTCTGGAAAAATCGATAATGGGAATAACCTCAATTTCCAGAGATGAATCGTAATCAAGCACTTTGATTTTTGAAATACGGCCTACAGGAATGTCTTTTATATAATTCTGAGTTTCTCCAGAAGTAATAATAATATCCCCTTCGTTTAACTCTTCTGCAACCCGTTTTTTTATGTATCGAAGAGACAATGGTGAATCAAAATTCCCGTTACCAGAAAGAAGCCCCAAATCCCGCGTATTTTGAATTCTACAGGAAACTGAACATTTGCTGTCATAAACAGGCATAATAATGCTTGTTGCAGCACCTACAGTTATAACTTTACCTACAAGACCTGTAATTCCGTTTTGAACTGCAACTACCGGCATTCCCTTTTTTATGCCATGAGTACTGCCTTTATTTATTGTAATGCCGGAAAAAAATGAATCCGGATTGCGTCCGATAATCTGTGCAGGATAATTTTTCTGTTCAAGGGTTGCTGCAAAATTTAACTGCTCCCTAAGCCGTTCATTTTCTTTTTTTATTTCAACATTAGAACGCTGCAGCAATTCATAATTTTTAAGCTTCTGTGTAAGTACAAGGTTTTCTTTTTTTAAATTTTGAAGTTCCTTTACAGCAGAAAATGTTTCGGTAATTCCTGAAACAACATAATTTACGCCGCTTTGTAAGGAAGACAGCACTGTAAACCCCAGCTGCTGGAAATTTACAACAAATCCACCGGAACTGAAAGACAGATTAACACCCGAAAAAATCAGCATGAGAAGAAATACAAACTCAGACAGTTTGAATTTAAATTTAACAGCCATCAGCACTCAACCTGAAAAAGCTAATCATTAAGACTGTCATATACAGAACTGTCTGTAGACATATCCTTAAACAGTTCAAAAGCCTGCCCTGCACCCAAAGCAACACATTCAAGAGGTTTTTCCACAAGAAAAACAGGAACGCCGGTTTCTTTGGAAATAAGTTTTGGAAGCCCTTTCAGCATACTGCCTCCGCCAGTCATTACAATTCCTCTTTCTATAATGTCAGAGTTTAATTCTGGAGGAGTTCTCCTTAAAGTCCGTTTTACTTCTTCTACAACCTTACTTACAGGTTCCCTTAAAGCTTCCCTTACTTCCAGAGAGTCAATTTCAAGTCTTCTAGGCAAACCGGTAATTGCATCGGTTCCCCGAATTTCCATTTTCTCATTTACGGAAGAACCGTCACCGCTGGCATTTCCAATCTGTATTTTTACTCTTTCTGCAGCTTGAAGTCCAATTCTAAGGTTATATACAGAAAGAATATGTTTAACGATGGCTTCATCAAATTTATCGCCGCCTACACGAATTGAACTTGTAATAACCATACCGCCAAGGGAAATAACGGAAACCTCTGTTGTACCACCGCCAATATCACAAACCATGTGGCCTGCCGGTTCATTAATAGGAATTTTTGCACCGATTGCTGCAGCCAAAGATTCTTCGATAACACCAACTTCTTTTGCACCAGCTTTAAGGGCAGCTTCAATTACAGCACGCCTTTCAACTTGAGTTATACAGGATGGAATACCTATTTTCATTCTTGTTGATTTTAAAAACTGATGCCGGGGCATAACTTTATCGATAAAGTATTTTATCATTATTTCCGTACTGTCAATGTCTGCAATTACACCATCAGCCAAAGGTCTTATAGCCTTTATGTTACCAGGAGTTTTCCAAAGCATTTTTTTAGCATCGGCACCAACGGCAACAACTCTTTTAGTTCCTTTTTCAACGGCAACTACAGACGGTTCATCAATAACAATTCCTTTGCCCCGTACATAAATTAAAGTATTGCAGGTACCTAAATCAATACCTATATCAGTGCTAAAACGATCAAAAAACCCCATAATTTGTCTCCCATATATATTTTAATGAAATGTAATTTATTTATATTCGGCCAGTTTCCTTAACGATTCCGGATGATTTACCTGAATACGCAAAGCCTTCCGCCAATAGGACCTGGCTTTTATTATATCACCACGCCTTTCACATATTACACCAAGACCGTAATAAGCGTCAGCGGAATTTTCTTTATTTTCCAAAATAATCATAAATTCATTTTCGGCTTCATCGTATTTTTTCTGCTCAGTGTAAATTTTTCCTAAAAGCAGATGACTTTTATCCGTAATATTTTCATCCTGACAGTCTCTGGAAATTCTAAAAAGATACTGTTCTGCGGCAACAAGCTGACCTGCTTTGTAATACTGTTCACCAATGGAAAGAAGAAGAAGGTCAGACTCCCTGGTCAAAAGAGCTTTTGTAAAGGCAGAAATGCTTTCCATTGTCATATCAAGAGAGGCATAACTTAATCCCAGATATTCATAAATATCATCAGATCTATAGCCATGATCTACAGAGCGTTTTAAATATTCAACTGCCAGATCGGAATAATAATGAAAGGAAGAAATGCTGTTTTTAAAAAAATAAGACTTTCCCAGCATATATTCTATTTGAGGTGAAGTTTTTGTACGGGCATCTTGAAGGGCAAGGCGTAGATTTATAATTGCCTCATCAAGAAAAAGAAGAGACTTGGAAGTATCGTTTTCGCTAAGGGAAAGAAAAAAAGACGCATAACCTTTGTATGTCAGGGCTGTATTGTTAAAAGGACGCTGCTCAAGAACAGCCGAACTGATTTCATAAACCTTCCGGTAATCGTACTCATTCCAGGCCGATTTTAAATGCTGAACGGAATTTCCCTGAAAAACAATCTTTTTTGTAAAATAAACGGCAGTAGAAACTAAACCTGTCAAAACCACAGAAAAACAAAGCACAAGAAGAATTTTCAATAAAATTTTTCTGTTCTTTTTTACAATTCCGTTCTTCTGCTCTTTAAAATTCATAACCCACCGCAAATATTATGAAACATAAGGCTGTGCCCTTTCGCCCAAGGCTCAAGGTCGCTATGTCCGGGATTCGCTTACGCTCATTGCCTTACGGCAACAGCTTGCGCTGTCCCTCCCAGCGCTCACAGGAAAAAAAGAAAAACAGAAAAGAAAGTAAGCCGGGTTCTGTTCTGTAAATTTCCTTAAAAAAGAAAATTTACGCATAACCATCTATCCGAGATTTTTGTTATCAAAAACCTTTAGCAACCTACCCGCAGTTTATGTTCCGGAAAAAACTGACTGCTGCTTGATTTTGCTCCAGATGAGGTTTACCATGCCAAAACTGTTGCCAATTTTGCGGTGAGCTCTTACCTCGCCTTTGCACCCTTACCTTTCGGCGGTATATTTTCTGTGGCACTTTCTGTAGAACAAAGGGTTATGCCTAAAAAGACAACTGCCTTTATTCCCCCGGTTATTACCCGGCATCTTTTCCGGTGGAGCCCGGACTTTCCTCACCAGATTAACCTGTCATAAGGAAAATCTGATACGGTTATTTCTTTTCTGCAATAATTTTAATCGTCAAAGGAGATTGATTTTTCATCATCATCAGATGATTCTTCTTCAGAACCTTCTTCGTATTCGTCTTCAAGTTCATCTGCAAAATCTTCTTCAAAATCAGCAAGGGAACCTGTTTCGTCCATAGAGTGGAAATCTTCTACTTCTTCACCTTCCAGAATATCCTGATGGAACAGAATACGACTACAGTACGGACAGAAAAGAATTTTCTCTCCGGCATGAACTTCATTTGCAAACTGTGCAGGCAAAATCATGTGGCATCCTGTACAGACACCATTTTTTACTGCAACAATACCTTCAGAATTTCTCTGAATAATTCGCTGGAACTTGTAAACAATCTCTGCATCAAGACCTGGTGTAATAGCGTTTTCCTGCTGTTCAAGTTCTTTAAGCTGATCGTTGTAACCGGCAATCTGTGCATCCAAAGATTTTCTGTTATTGGAAAGTTCTTCTTCCTGAGCATTTATCATCTGCTCATCCATGCGCAGAGTTTCGTTTAATTCTTCAAGAACTTTTTCTTTTTTCTGAAGAGTTTTGCGGATTTCAGCTTCTCTGGCAGTAGCTTCGTTTATCTGTTTTTCCAAAGCTTCGTACTCCCGATGGGTAGAAATGTTATCCATTCCTTTTTCACCTGCTTCCCGGGATTTTTCTGCTTCGTCTAAAGAAAGCTGAAGTTCTCCAACTTCTGCCTTAACCTGATCGTAGGAATCACTCTTTTCGACAAATTCCTTTTTAAGGCGAATAAGGAGTTCATCCTGACTGGAAAGCTGTTTAGGAGCATCTTCAATTTTAGCCTTCAAGCTGTATTTTTCAGCCAGAATACTCTGCAATTCCTTTAACCTGTCAAAAACTTCTGTCATTTCCATTTTATAAATCCTCAA
>CAMAFU010000090.1 GCA_945833725.1 uncultured Treponema sp. | reverse complement strand
TTTTTTTTCCAACGGCTTCGCCGCTGCTCCAATCCGGGCTAAGTTTAGATTCTGTTCATGGAAGAAAAAACTTTTTCTGCCATAATGTTTATTTCAACTCCCATTTTTGTACTTGTTTCAGTCAAAATTGTGCGGAGCTGGTCTATAGATAAATCAGCATTGTTCAAACTGACCATCATCATCATTACAAAATTGCCGGAAAGAATTGTCTGTGAAATATCTTCGATATTAACTTTGTGAAAAGCCAGCAAAGCACTAACTTCTGCAATTATTCCAACTTTATCGCTGCCAACAACTGTAACTATCGCATTCATGATCATTATTTTATTGAATAAAACTTCGATAATCAACACCTCACCAAGGTTCGGTTTTATTCTCCAAAACTTATTCCCAGACTTTTTGCTTCTTTAATTATAGGAGAATCTTGAGGCACTGTTTTTAGCTTGCCGGCAACTTCGCTTAAAGGAACTGGTTCTATGTTTCCGTTTTTTAAAGCTGTCATTACTCCAAAGTTGCCGGCCATTATATATTCTGCTGCAGCGGCTCCCAGTCTTGTGGCAATAACTCTGTCGGCGGGGCAAGGTTCTCCGCCTCTTTGCGTATGTCCCGGAATTGTTACGCGAATGTCTTTTCCTGTAAGAATTTTAATTTCCGATGCCAGATGAAAGGATATGGAAATGCCGCCCAATTTTCTTCTGTATTCTTTTTTTGGAAGGGAAACATTTTCTTTGGAAATTGCTCCTTCGGCACAAACGATTATTGTAAAATTTCTGCCTTCTTGTTCCCTTTCCTGGATTTTTTTCACTACAGACTGAATATTATATGGAATTTCCGGAATCAGTATTATGTCGGCGCCTCCTGCTATTCCTGCGTACAAGGACAACCAGCCTGTTTTATGACCCATTATTTCTATAATAAACACTCTCGAATGGCTTGCTGCTGTTGTGTGGATACAGTCTATTGCTTTTGATGCAATTTCCAGTGCACTGTAAAAGCCAAAAGTCATGTCTGTTCCCCAAATGTCGTTATCAATGGTTTTTGGAAGAGTAATAATGTTCAGGCCTTTTTCCCGTAAAAGATTTGCTGTTTTATGGCTTCCGTTTCCTCCCAGCACTACAAGACAGTCCATTTTATTTTTACGATAGCAGGAAATCATAGACTGAATTTTGTTTATACCGTCTTCATCGTCTTCTTCTATCTGCTTAAAAGGCATTCTGGAAGAACCTAGAATTGTTCCCCCAAGAGAAAGAATGCCCGAAAAATCTTTTTTTTCCATTTTGCGTACTTTGTTCTGGCATAAACCTTTAAATCCATCTTCAATGCCAAGAATTTGGATGTCTTTTTTCTTTTCGTAAAGACTTTTTGCAACACCGCGCATTGCCGCATTAAGTGCCTGGCAGTCGCCTCCCGAAGTTAAAATACCTACTGTCATTCCTTTAGTCCTCTTTTTTTGCAGAAGCAGCTTTATAAGATTCTTCATACAATAATTCCTGTGAGCATATTTTTTCTTCATTACCGTTTAAACTTCGGCGGTAATAAATTCCGTCATTTTTAAGTTCCCGGCCTTTTTCCGTATCGCTCATTACGGTTTTAAAAATGTGAACAAGACGGCTGCGTATTTTTTCGTCAAATACAGGAACAGCAACTTCTACGCGCCGCTCTGTGTTTCTTGTCATAAAATCAGCAGACCCGATATAAATGGAACAGTTTTTGTTTACAGGTAAAATTTCGTTTTTTTCTGTGCCGTCAGTTTCATTTTCAGCTTTATCAGGATTTCCAAAAATATATATTCTTGAATGTTCCAGAAATCGTCCCACAATGCTTATAACTTTTATGTTTTCGCTGACTTTCGGAATACCAGGTATAAGGCAGCATATTCCCCGCACGCAAAGTTCTATTTTTACTCCGGCATTACCGGCTTCTACAAGTTTGTCAATAATTACTTTGTCTGTAAGGGAATTTATCTTTATACCGATATAAGCATTTTCCGGGGATGTTTTTGCCAGTTGAATTTGAGATTCAATAAGTTCAATAATTTTCCTCTGCAAAATATTTGGAGCTACAAGGAGACATTCCGATGAAGAAACAGTTTCTCCCAACAGCAAGGAGCGGAATACTTCTGCCGTATCTTTTCCAATGCGTCGGTCAGATGTAATAAGGGAAAGGTCAGTGTAAAGCTCAGCCGTTTTTTCGTTGTAATTTCCTGTTCCAATTTGGGTAATGTAAGAAAGACCATCTTTAGTGTGGCGAGTAATAAGGCAAAGTTTTGAATGGACTTTGTAATCGCCCAGACCGTAAATTATGCGGCATCCAGCTTCTTCCAGCCTGCGAGACATTTCTATGTTGTTAGCTTCATCAAATCGCGCCCGCAGTTCAACGGCAACAACAACTTCTTTCCCATTTTCTGCAGCTTCAATAAGGTAATCAATTATTTTGCTTTTATCAGCAACACGGTAAAGAGTCATTTTTATGGAAACAACGCTTGGATCTTCAGCCGCTTCGTGCAAAAGATTTAAAAGCGGTTTCATACTTTCAAAAGGATAAGATAAAAGAACATCTTTTTTTTCTATTTGAGGAATAATATTTTTACGAAGGCTTAACAACGGAGAATTCCTTGGAGTTCGCTTTCTGTAAAAAAGTTCATGTTTTTTCCGCAGACAATCCCTTATAGACGAAACAAATTTTAAGTCCAGAGGTGTTCCTGTATTTATTACATTTTCCAGATTTACGCCAATATTTTCGGCCAGTTCTTTTTTTGCCTGTTCATTTATGCAACGACTTAATTCAAGGCGGACAGGACTCATTCTTTTCCGCTGTTTTATAAGGTGCTCCATAAAATTTCTGTAGTCCAAATCTTCATCGTAAATATCTTTAGGCTCAATGTCTGCATTTCGCGTAATTCTTATAACAGATTTTTCCCTTATAGAGTAATTGGAAAAAAGTTTACCGGCAAAATGAAGAATCAGCTCTTCACAAAGCATAAAAGTTCCCGGTCTGGAAGGAATTTCAATAAGCCGACGGAATATTTGGTTTGAGCAAGGAACAATGCCCATTTTATTTTTTCCGTTTTTGTTTGAAAGAAGAACAACAGCATAAAGTTCCCTGTCCGGCAAAAAAGGAAAAGGCTGCTGTTTTCCAATTATCATGGGGCTTAAAAAAGGAGCAATATTACAGTCAAAATACTGTTCAAGAATCTGACCTTCAGACAGGGAAAGCCGGTTAAAGTTGATTATTCTAAGGTCAAAAGGTTCAAGTTCACCTAAAATCTGCTCATAAATTTTTTCTTTTTTCTTTTCCAGTTCTTTTACTGTTTTTAAAATTAAAGAAACCTGCCTGGATGCAGTCATATTTGTTTTGTTATCGCGGACAATTTCATCCGAGCACATTTGAACCATCAAAGTCCCGACACGAACCATAAAAAATTCATCAAGATTAGACTGATAAATAGAAGCAAAACTCAGTCTTTCGGCAAGAGGAACGGCAGGATTCCCAGCTTCTTCCAAAACCCGTTCGTTAAACTGAAGCCAGGAAAGTTCCCTGTTTTTGTAATAATTTCCATTTTTTGTAGAATTTTTTTCTGATTCAGCCATAACATTCTCCAGTATAAAAATACCTGAAAAAATGCTACCTCCAGAATGTTAGGAATTTTTAAAATAAATGTGAATTTTATGTAAGATTAAAAAAAAATCCGCAATGTTTTTTTTGGGCAAACCGGCAATAAATTGCCGTCGGGCTTTCCGCAGTTCCGGCATTCGCCTGCATTCGGGAAAGCAGCAGTCAAGCCAGCTTCTTTCCCGAACGCCTTCGGCGCTGCTCCAATCCCTTTTGCACACCGCAGAAAGTTTCAACTTTCGAGGATTGCAAAAGGTCGTGCGCAGGATGCGCACACTACAATAAAGCTTTGAAAAAGCCAGATAAAGCCGGAAGCCGAACAACGGCTGCAGGCTTTATCCCAATCCCTTTTGCACACCGCAGAAAGTTTCAACTTTCGAGGATTGCAAAAGGTCGTGCGCAGGATGCGCACACTACAATAAAGCTTTGAAAAAGCCAGATAAAGCCGGAAGCCGAACAACGGCTGCAGGCTTTATCCCAATCCCTTTTGCACACCGGGTTTGACTTGCTTATTATTGATAATAATCTTCAATAAATATATTATTCATTTATGATTGAATTAAACAGCAAACAGAGAAAAATTTTAGAAAAAGCAGCACAACCGCTTTCTTCGGCAGTTTTAATTGGTGGAGCCGGTTTAACCGATGAACAGGTGGCTCAAATCAACAATATGTTAAAAATTCACGAACTTATAAAAGTTAAATTCAACGAATACAAAGAAGAAAAACGGGAATTAAGTCTTTCTATTTCGGAAAAAACGGATTCAACCCTTGTGCGTATAATCGGAAATGTTGCAGTTTTTTACAGACCGGCAGAAAAGCCTGCTGACCGTAAATTTCAAAAATCACTGGAAAAAGTGCTCTAAGAAAAAAAATATATATACAGTCTGTCTGTTTTTGGCACTAAATTAAAAGTAAATTTTTTTGTGTGGAAACAGAAAAAGACCGAAAGCACACCAAACCAAGATTTTTTCAAGGTCCTGTTTCTTTTTAAGCTGCCGGTAAGTTTTGCTGGCAGCTGATTTAAGGTTTATTACAAACTTTAAAAACGGCTGAGTCAAGGCCCTGAGCGATAGCGTGCCTTGACCAGACGTATTTTTCCTTAAAAATTGAATTTTCCCTCACTTCCCCTGTATAATGTTTTCAGCATGAAAGAATTAAATTATCAGAAAGAAATGGAAGAAATTCTTTCTAAAGTTGTTTTGGAAAATCTACAGACAAATAAACGACCGTCGCTGCTTCTTCATGCCTGTTGCGGTCCGTGTTCCAGTTATGTTTTGGAACTCCTTGCTTCTGTTTTTGATATTACCGTTTATTACTACAATCCCAATATTCATCCAGAACAGGAATATTGCCGCCGTCTGGAAGAATTAAAAAAATTCCTTAAAAAATTCCCCCCTGCGCTGGAAAACAAAGTAAAACTTGTTACAGATATTTACAATCCCGAAGAATATTTTGGTGCCGTGGGTATAGAAAAGGAACCAGAATTAAAAAATGAACCGGAAAAAGGAGAAAGATGCCGCCGTTGCTACAGTTTCAGAATGAAAAGAAGCTGGGATTATGCCTGTTCCAAAGGATTCCAATGGTTTACAACAACTCTTTCAATAAGTCCGCACAAAGACAGCAAAATCATCAATCAAATTGGAAGGAATTTAGAAAATTCTGCCGAAAATTCAAAAGTTAAAACGCGGTTTTTATATTCAGATTTCAAAAAAAAAGGCGGTTTTTTGCGGAGTACGGAATTAACCGATGAATATAAAATGTGGCGTCAAGATTACTGCGGATGTATTTACTCAAAAGTAAACCGAGAAATCCAAAAACAGGAGCGTTTAAAAAATGACGGCATGCAGCACGGAAACAAATAATTTTGTTCAGACAAAGGCTGAAACAATAAGGGATGTAATCCGCTATATAGGCAAATTTAAAAATGCAACGGTGGTAATTTACATCGACAGCCGCATAATCGATTCTCCTTATTTTTCTTCTCACATCCGGGATATTTCCCTTATAAAGCAGGCTGGACTAAAAGTAATTCTTGTGCCTGGAGCTCATCAGCGAATTGACAGCATTTTAACTGAAAACAAAATTAAATGGCAAATTTCCAACGGAATTAGAATTACAGAAGGTCGGTCCATGCCTCTTATAAAATCGGCGGCCTTTGAAGTTGCAGATACCGTTATGACAAGTCTTGCCGGCGAAAAAGTTACAGCGGTAATAGGAAACTGGGTTCGCGCCAGAGGATTTGGCGTGATAAACGGCATAGATTACGGAACTGCCGGCGAAATTGACCGCATAGACGACGAAATAATAAATAAAATTCTGGAAGACGGATTTGTTCCTATTTTTCCGTGTATAGGCTGGAGTTTAAATGGCAAACCTTACAACATTTCTTCCATGAGTCTTGCATCTCAAATTGCAGTACACATAAAAGCCGATAAACTTTTTTTCCTTGTACCAGATGTGGAAATAAACGGCGAAAACTTTATTTTACCGGAAAATACAGGACTTTCTCAGGAAGGAAAAATTCCTGCAATGAATATACAGGAAACAGACACTTTCATAAAATTGAACGAAAAAAACGCCGCTTTGGCTGAAGCAGAAAATAATCCGTTAAAATCAACAGTTCTTTCTATATTAAAAATGGCAAAAGCAGCTTGTCAGAAGGGAGTTGTTCGCGCTCACCTTCTTAACGGTTCAATTACAGGAACTCTTCCCTGCGAAATTTTCAGCGATTTAGGTTCCGGCACAATGATATATTCATCAGGTTATGGAAAAATTCGAGCAATGAAAAGGGAAGATGTTACTCAGGTATTGTCGGTTATGACACCGTTCATTCAAAAAGGCATTCTTCTTGCAAGAACAGAAAAAGATTTGGAACAAACATATAACGACTACATTGTTTTTGAAATAGACGGAGCTGTACGGGCATGTGCAGCCCTTCATATTTACGATAAAACTCAGGCAGAAATAGCGGCCGTAGCTGTAGACGAAACATACAGTCATATAGGAATTGGCCCAAAACTTGTGGGATATTTAATAGAAAAAGCAAAGGCAATAAATCTGGAAAGTCTTTTTATTCTTACAACGCAAACAGCCGACTGGTTTGAAAGCTTAGGCTTTAAAGAAAGTGTTCTGGAAACATTGCCCCCGGAACGAAAAGCAAAATGGACAAAAGAGCGGTCTTCAAAAATTTACAGACTGCCGTTGTGCGAAATGTAAAATTTTCTTAAATCATTGAAAGAAATGGATTATGAGAGTAAAATAGAAAAGATAATAAGGGATTGTACATAAAGTACGGATTCCATTTGTTTTAGTAACAAAAATAACATTTTTCCATTCAATTTTTTTAGGAGGACAAAATGTCCAGAAAAAAACAGTCAATGGACGGAAATCAGGCTGCAGCTCATGTTGCTTATGCATTCACTGAAGTAGCCGGTATCTATCCTATCACTCCTTCATCACCTATGGCTGACTGGGTTGATAACTGGTCTGCCGGTGGTCAGAAAAACATTTTTGGTAACAAAGTAAAAGTTATCGAAATGGAATCAGAAG
>CAMAFU010000089.1 GCA_945833725.1 uncultured Treponema sp. | reverse complement strand
AAAACACTGATTTTTTTGTTGATGAAAATTTCATTTTTCCTCCTATAAAAACACCTTAATAAAACACCGCGTTAGCGGCGAGTCTGGGTAGAGGTAAGAACCCCCTTCCTAATAAAAATATACCTAGTAATTTAGTATGTAATATAGTAATTAGTCAAGCAAATTGCCGTAAAATAAATGTAAAATCGCCGACCTGCTTTTACTATACTGTTTTTTTATAAAATAATCTCAAAAAGTTTATGCTAGAAAAAAACGCGGCATTTTATAGGAAAATGGTCAGAATAGCCTGTGCCGTATTTTATACTGTACCGCAGGGGAAATCCTTCTTCGGCTGCCCATGGACCTTCGTTAAAAACCTGAAAATCTTTTATTTCTGCACCCCCTGCAGCAAAAAAATGATCTATTCGTTCCCATTGGTTGTTAAAATAATAACTTCCAGGTGTATAAAGTCCGCTGCCGTTTTCGTACCATGGAGAAAAAATCTGGATATTATGCTCGCCCCGTAATTCAATATTGCAGGATTGGGTTTTTCCTTTTATTTTTTTAAATTCGTAAATATCTTTGTTAAAATCTCCGGTTGCAAGAACTTTTATGCCCTTTTTGAGAGCTTTTTCTATTCTCATTGAAAGAAGGTTTTCCTGTTTGTTCCGCCATATTTCTGTTTGTTCTGCTCCTCCGCTTTTGCTTTTCCAGTGGTTTGCAATAATTAAAAGAGGTGTTTCTTTTACAGAAACATAAAATTCTACAATGGGACGGAGGGAAGGTTGAGGAGATGTAAAACTTCGTATGTCCAGAGAATGAACGGTTACATTTGAAAGGGGATAGCGGCTTAAAATTCCAATTCCTATTGCAGAGTTTTCTTCTTTTGCGAAAGTACCGTAATTGTAGAGCCGGGAAAAATTAAATGATGAACAGAGTCTGTTGTAAATGTCGAAAAGCTGTTCTTTTTTTTCAAGTTCTTCCATTATAATTACATCGCAGTCAGAAGCTTTTATAACTTCGGCCACCCGCTCCAGCCTTTTTATGTATTTGCTTTCGTTCCAGGTGGAAGTTGAACTTTTAAAGTCAGAATATTCGGTGCCGTCAAAATTTGCATCAAAAAAAGTTTCTACATTCCAGTTTAAAACTGAAAGGGAACTTACAGGTGTTTTGCCGGAATTTTCCAGAGAACAGGATTGGTTGCAGGAGCAGAGGGGCAATAATAGAAAAAAAACTGCCGCTGCCACAAACAGATGTTTTAAGCTTGAAATAAGATGATTTTTCATAAATCCTCCGTAAAGTAATTTAAAAACGGTATATAAAGAATATTCTCCGGAAAAATCAAAAACCTGCATTTTTTTTAAGAAAAAATTACAAAAAATTCCTCCAGTTGATATTGAACAGGAAAACTTCTAAAATAAAGTTCTGTTTTGGGCGGAGTAAAAATTTAAAACGGAGTGTTCAATAGTTTTTACGGCAAATTGCTTTGTGAGGTTTATAACTTCAGCATTCTGCTTATTTTGTACAGTTCCGGTTTTAAAGGTTATTCCCTTAAGTCTGTGCTCTGCGTTGTATTTCACAGGCTTTAATTTATTGCCCTATATAAGTTTTTATGGAATTATAAAATGAAATTAACCTGCGGTATTGTAGGGCTTCCTAATGTCGGCAAGTCTACTATTTTTTCGGCTTTAACCCGTGCGCCTGCTGAAGCGGCAAATTATCCTTTCTGTACTATTGAACCTAATCATGGAATTGTGGAACTTCCAGATGAGCGTCTTGATTTTATGGCCGGTGTTTTTCAGCCAAAGAAAAAAATTCCTGCAACAGTAGATTTTGTTGATATTGCAGGTTTAATAAAAGGAGCTTCCAATGGAGAAGGATTGGGAAATCAATTCCTTGCAAATATTCGTGAAACTTCTGTTATTGCCCATGTTGTGCGCTGTTTTGATAATCCAGATATTCAGCATGTGCGGGACGATGCAAAAACAGATGCTCCTATTGATCCAGAAAGTGACATTCTTACCATAAACTACGAGTTGTGTCAGGCTGATATTGATACAATTACAAAACGGGAAGACAAAGTTACCCGGCAGATAAGGGCTTTAGGCAAAGCTGAAGAAAAAAAATTTGCAGGTTATAGAAGTGCCGTAGATAAAATTCTTCCTCTGTTAAGGGACGGAAAATGTGCCCGGCAGGCTGAGCTTACGGAAGAAGAAATGGCTGGAATTTACGACCTTCATCTTTTAACAGTTAAACCTCAGCTTTTTGTCTGCAATATTGATGAAGACACAATTGCCGAAGGCACAAACAAATATGTTGAAGCCGTTAAAAAAATTGCTCAGGAAGAAAAGAGCGAAGTTGTTGTTATTTGCGGCAAATTTGAAAGCGATTTGGTAGATATTGAAACTGCCGAAGACAGAAAAGAATTTATGGATAGCGTTGGTCTTAAAGAATCTGGTCTTACAGTTCTTGCAAGGGCTGCTTACCATCTTATGGGTTTAAGAACCTTTTTTACAGGCGGACCGGATGAATGCAGGGCGTGGACAATTCACAACGGCGATAAAGCACCGCAGGCAGCCGGCGTAATTCATACAGATTTTGAAAAAGGATTTATAAAGGCAGAAGTTTACTCTGTGGAAGACTTAAAAAAATATGGCTCCGAAGCAGAAATAAAAGCAGCCGGAAAATACCGACAGGAAGGAAAAGACTACATCGTTCAGGACGGAGACTGCATGTTCTTTAAATTTAATGTGTAGTTCCTGCGGTTGCGGCAAGGATAGGGGGGCGAAACTTGCGGCAAGGATAGGAGCACCGCCGAAGGCGTTCGGCTTGGCCGAATGGAGCGGCAGCGGAAGTGCGGATAGCCTGATTTTTGGGCTGTGAGCTTTGCGAACAGGCCAAAAAGCCGCCCATAAATTTATAAACTATCTTCCGCGGCGGGTTTTGTCGTCGGGCAGTATTATGGCATCGATGGTGATGTTTTTTTCTTTTGAGGTTTTTGTTACAAGGCCTTTTGTGTATTTTCCCGTTCCTTTGGGTTCCGGGTGGGGTTCTGCATCTCCGATGAGTATTATTTTTTTTGTGGCGTCTTTCCGCCAGTTGTAGAATGTAAGGCTTGCGTACAGGGCTTCGTAAACGGCTTCGGGAAGATCGCCTCCTTCGCTGCCGTAAATTTTAAAGCTGTTAAGGTATTTTATGAATTTTTCTATGCTGTCTGTAAATTCAAATTTTTTTACGGGAAGTCCCATCAATTTGTAGGTATCGCAGTAATCTCTGTAAAGGAGCAGGCCGATTCGTATATTTTTAAAAGATGACAGGGTTGCAGAAAGTTTTGGTTCCCATTCTTCCCGCAGTTTTTGAATGTCGTCTTTCATTGAGCCTGTTGAATCTATGGCAAACACCACATCAACTTTTTCTTTTGGCGTAATGTTTTCGAGAATTTTTTTTATGTCGTCGAGAAGGGTTTCGGGGCCTTTGGAGTATTGCAGAAGTCCGTCGTTGGAAGCGGCTATTTCCATAAAGGATGCGGCGGCGGCTGGATTATAATCGTCTGTTAAAAAAATCGGTTCTTTTATTTCGGGAAGCGGTTCATTTTTTTGTTCAAGGGGCGGTTCGGTTTTTTGTTTTTTTATGGGAGTACCAAGGTCGAACATAAAGGGATTGTCTAAAAAATTTCCTGAATAATCGCCGTATTTTTTTTCAAAGGCGCGGATGTTTATAAAGGTTCCTTTGTTAATTTTTACAGTGCCGTTTCTGCTCCATTCATAGCCGTAGGCAATTTCTGCGGGAATGTAAATATGAAAGGCTTGACCAAAAAACTCGTCTTGTTCCGGGGTGGAGTCGATAAGGGAGTAGAGGGAATATTTTGACTCCAGAAATTTACCGTTTAGAAGTCTTTTTTCGTCTCCGTTGATGGGATTGTATTCTAAAGCCCTGTAAGCATAGTTGTCGCTGTTTCCGTTCAGGTCTTTTGTTGTTTCTGTAAGCATTACGGATTCGATTCCATTTTTTTTCCGTATAAAAAGGTGATAGCCGGATTGGTCGCTGATTTTTTTACCTTCTTCAAAAACAAGACGAAGGTCTTCCGGTTTTATGAGTAAATCTTCGGAAAAACAAAGCTGAGCTGCCAATGCAAAAACTATAAATATAATCCGCTTTTTCATACCACATTATCGACACATTTTGTTTTCTTGCCTACATAAAAAACATTCTGTGCAAGGTGAGCAAAAAGCCACCCGTGGAAGGGAAAATGTTTTTGCTTTTCGGTTGAAAAAATGTTTGTTGGGGTGTATTATTTTAATGGCGATTAAGATAATGGAGATTAAAATAACGGAGATTAAAATAATATGAAGAAGTTTTATGACCGCAAGAATGAACTCAATGCTTTAGAACAGATAGAAAAAAACTCTTTGATTTCTGCTAATTTTACAGTAATTACAGGCAGGCGCAGAATCGGAAAGACTGAACTTTTAAAGAAATATATTGAAAACAAAAAGAGCTGTTACCTGTTTACTAGCCGCAGTTCTGAATCTCTTCTTTGCGAACAGTGGCAGAAAAATCTGGAAGAAGATATTGGTCTTAAAATCTTTGGAAAAATTACTTTGCTTTCTGAACTTTTTGAACAGATTATGCAGTATTCAAAGCAGGAACATTTTATTCTTGTTATTGATGAATTTCAGGATTTACAGACAATAAATCCATCTTTTTTCAGTCAGATGCAGAATATATGGGACAGCAACAAGGGAGAATCCAAAATAAACCTTATTGTCTGCGGTTCTGTTTATTCTATGATGAAAAAGATTTTTGAAGATGATAAGGAACCTCTTTTTGGCCGTGCTACAGGAAGAATCAATTTAACTCCATTTTCACCTTCTGTCTGCAAAGAGATTTTAGGTGACTATAACAAAAATTATACAAACGAAGATTTGCTTTGCCTTTATATGCTGAGCGGTGGAGTGGCAAAGTATATTTCTCTTCTTATGGATTCCGGCAGTACTACAAAGAAAAAAATGATTGAATATGCTGCAGGAATAACTTCTCCGTTTCTTATTGATGGTAAGGATGTTCTTGTTAGTGAGATGGGAAAAGATTACGGAATTTATTTTTCAATTCTTTCATTGATTTCCAGAGGGATGACGGCGCAGAGTGAAATCGATTCAGTGATTCAAAAAAATACAGGTGCATACCTTGCCAATCTTGATAAGGTTTATGATGTTATAAAACCTATTCGTCCATTGTATTCAAAAAGCGAAAGCCGTAATGCACGCTGGCAGATTACAGACAGCTATCTGCGTTTTTATTTCCGATTTATTTATGCAAATCAGAATCTTATAGAACTTGGTCAGTATGATTTATTGAAATCTGTCATCTTACGGGATTATGAAACTTTTACCGGAAAAACTTTAGAGCTGTATTTTAAAAATAAGATAAATGAAGAAAACGAGCTTACAAGAATTGGTGGATGGTGGGACCGTAAAGGTGAAAATGAAATTGATGTGATAGCAGTCAATGATTTTGAAAAGACCTGTTATATTTACGAAGTAAAACGCCAGGCTGGCAAAATAAATCTTTCAAAACTGGATGAAAAAGTGAACAACTTTAAAAACGCTATTCAGTCTGAGATTGCAGGGTATTCAGTTAAAACATTTGGTTTGAGTATGGAAGATATGTAGAAAAATGGAGGCGGTGGTATGAGTTATCAACTGTATAATCGCTGTAAATAAAATTAAGGTCTGTCCCCTTATTTTTCATACATATCATCAATTTCAATCAATTTGCAGTTTTTTGCATTTGCTTTTACATAATCTGTAAAGCCGGCGAGTGAAAAAATGCAGATGAGTGGATTTGTTGCAGGCAGATATTTTATTTTATCCATGAGTTTTTCATATTCTGGTTTATCAAACTGCGATTTTTTGAATTTACATTCTCCCACAAGAAGAATTTTTTTTGCGTTTTTTCCAATTACATCTATTTCTATCTGCTTTTGATTTTTATCTTCATCGATTACGACAGCCTGATAATCGGTTACTTCTGTAAGCAGTGGAAAATCTTCTGTTCCTGCGTGGAGCATCAGATATTCTTTTGCCATTTTTTCAAAAATTTTTCCCATAAAATCATGGATATGATCTTTTACTTCTGATTGAAAATAAAGTTTTCCTTTTTCCGCATTAATTAGGCTTGTTGCTCTGTTTACATAACGAAAATAGAATTCAAGCATTGAATCATTTAAAACATAGTATGGCTTTTTTGACATTCGTTTTTCCAATATTTCGGCTTTTGTCAGAATTTTTAATGGATAAGTGATGTCATCTGAACCAACACAACTGGCAATCTCATTGTTTTTTGTGTGTCCTGTTGCTACTGCTGAGATAATTGAATTGTACAATGCCGGACTCTGTCTTTCATTTGTAATCACAGTTTTGATTTGTTCATCAGAAAAATATCCGCCTATAGAATAAAACTGATTGATGATGTTTTCTTCAAGTGAAAGTTTTGTATCAAACTGTTCTATATATTTGGCAACTCCATTTGTAAGCCCGTAACAGATAGCTTTTTCTTCATTTGAATATGATGAAAGAAATTCTGCTGTTTCAAGATAATTAAACGGCCGAAGTTTCAGTTCCAAATCACTTCGTCCATGCAATGGTGCGGATTCAGAGAGAACTTCGTCTTTCATAAAACTGACAAGGGAGCCGCATATTATGAAAAACATATTTCCTTTCTTCCAGTTTGTATCTATCTGTTTTTGGAGAACAGACTGGATATAAGGGCACTGTTTTGCAAGGTAAGGATATTCATCTATAAAAAAGATTATTCTTTCTTTTTCTGCCTGTTTGCCTATAAAATCAAACAATTTTTCAAAAGAATTAAAATTAACTGTTCCAAGCAAATCAGGTGCAACGGCGGTGAGTACGGATTCTGTAAGCATAGAAAGCAGTTCTGCTTCTCCCCGTTCAACAGCGGTAAAGGATATGCACTTGCAGTTATGGCCGCTTATGAATTTGTTTATGAGACTTGTCTTTCCGATTCTGCGGCGACCGTAGAGAATAGACATAACAAAGCCGTCTTTGTTGAATTTATTTTCCAGTATTCTAAGTTCTGTCGTTCTTCCTTTAAAATCATCTTTCATGAGTAACCTCAATTTATCTAAATACATTTAACCGAAATACATTTCGGCGAAATCCATTTCGGTTAAAATTATTATAACTGTTTTGTATGAAAAATCAAGGTGTTGTTGACAGGTATTGTCGGCTTTTATAG
>CAMAFU010000088.1 GCA_945833725.1 uncultured Treponema sp. | reverse complement strand
GAATCTGACTCATCTGGTACCAGAAATCGTAATTTCCTGCAAACTGGGTAATTTTTCCATAATCAATATCGCAGGTAACAGTACAAACAGTGTTAAGAAAATGTCTGTCGTGACTTACAACAATAACAATGTTTTCAAATTCCAGAAGGAAGTCTTCCAGCCAGTTTATGGATTCCAAATCAAGACCGTTTGTAGGTTCGTCAAGCACAAGAATATCAGGATTTCCAAAAAGAGCCTGGGCCAAAAGAACACGAACTTTCTGAGATTCATCCAATTCGCTCATCTGCCTGTCGTGGAATTTTTCTTCAAGACCAAGACCCGAAAGCATCTGTTCTATCTGGTTTTCAGATTCGTATCCCCCTAACTCTCCAAACTGGGCTTCAAGTTCGGCAGATTTTATGCCGTCTTCTTCCGTAAAATCTTCTTTTGAATATATAGCATCCCGTTCTTTTGAAACTTCGTAAAGTTTTGGATACCCCATCAAAACTGTTTCTTTTACGGAAAATTCATCGTAAGCAAAGTGATCCTGCTTTAAAACGGCCATTCGCTCGCCTGGAGTAATAATAATTTCCCCAGTATCCCGTTCCTGTTCACCTGAAAGGATTTTTAAAAAAGTAGATTTTCCAGCACCATTTGCACCAATAATTCCGTAGCAGTTTCCAGCCGTAAATTTTAAATTTACATCCTTAAAAAGAGGTTTTTCGCTGAAATGCAGACTAACATCAGAAACTGTAATCATTTTTCTTCCTTAATGTAAAAATATCCGTTAATTTTTATCACGCATTATTTAAATAATCAACATGATTGTATCTAGGGCAACCGCATTACTAATGCTGAAAGCTCCTGATCAAATTGTATAGATGGAAAAGCTTATACTTACTCCCCCACGCACTGAACATTTTACCACTTATTATTTATTTTTAAAAAGTGATTTTATTTTTGAAAGCAGACCTTTCTTTTTATTCTGCACATTTTTTTGCCGGGAAGGAGTGTTTTGATGTTTTGCAATCTTTGCCCCCTCATTTATGTTTTTCTGACCGGCATATTTATTTTTGTAGTATTTCATCCGCTCATCACTAGACATTGAACTCAATTTTTCCAGTTCGGCAGAAGAAACATACTGATTTTTTCTATTTTTTAAATTCTGCCTTTTAAAATCAGCATTTTTTAAGCCAGACTTTTGTCTGTCTGAAGTTTTTTTGATTTTTTCAGGTTTCAACGAAGGTTTTCCATCAAGTTTTATATAAACGCCGGAACTTTTATCTTCGGCAAGTTCTTCCTTTACAGCCACCCTGGAAGGAATCTGCATTGCAATATAACGCTCAACAGGCAAAAGTGAATAAACATCCTGTTCGCTGCATAAAGTATAAGCCTTACCGGACTTTCCAGCTCTGGCAGTGCGGCCAATACGATGAACATAATTTTCAGCTTCATCAGGAACATCATAATTTATTACCATGGCAAGTTCATTTACATCAATTCCCCGGGCAGCCACATCAGTTGCAATAAGGCATTTTATTTTTCCAGATTTAAAATCACCCATAATCTTAAGGCGTTTTTTTTGAGGAAGGTCGCCGATAATATATTCATTTTTAAAACCGTTAATCAAAAGCCTCTTGGAAAGTATTTCGCAAGTTTTTTTTGTATTGCAGAAAATAATAAGACTTTCCGGTTTTTCAAAGTTCAAAATGGAAAGAAGCAAAGGAAGTTTTTCTGTACTTGAAACATGAATCAATTCCTGCTGAATCTGATCTACCGTAATGTTTCCGCTGTCAATGGAAATTTCCAGAGCATCTGCAGTATATTCCCAGGCAAGATTTTTTACATACGAATTAAGGGTTGCCGAAAAAAGCATTGTCTGACGGCTGGACGAATCTGGCAGAAATCCAAGAATTTTTCTTAAATCAGGATAAAATCCCATGTCAAACATTCTGTCTGCTTCATCAATGGCAAGAAAAGCAGTCTTACCAAGATTAAGTTTTTTAGATTCCTGCAAATCCAAAAGTCTTCCAGGAGTGCCAATCAAAATATCAACGCCGTTTTTTAGCGCTTCCACCTGTTTTTCATACCCCACACCGCCAAAAAAAGATGCAGTTTTTAACTTGGTATACTTTGTAAGTTTTTCGGCTTCTTTTTCCACCTGAACAGCCAGTTCCCGGGTTGGAACAAGTATAAGGGCATTTTTACCGTCAGATTTTTTTAAAAGCTGCTCAATAATAGTTACAAGAAAGGCAGCCGTTTTTCCGCTTCCAGTTTGCGACTGAACATAAAGATCTTTTCCAGAAAGAGAAACAGCAAGAACCTTTTCCTGTACCGGCGTACATTTTGTGTATCCGGCATCTTCCAGACCTTTAAAAAGACTTTCCGTTAAATTTAACTGTGAATAATTCATTTGAACAAAATCCTGTACAGACATACCGCCGCAGTAAAAAACGACAGAAGCCATATTTAATCATATTTTTTAAATCAGGGCGGTTTTTTGCGTAAACGCAAAAACCAGGCTTTTCAGGGTTCCGGCTTTCGCCTCCATTTTTCCGCATACGCTGCAAAACAGGCTTACAGCCTGCCCTTCCAATCCTATACCGCATAAAAACCGTAAAGTAAAACAAGCCCCGACAACCACAGATTATACAGATTTTTTAAATAATTGAAAACATACACTAAAAATACATTGAAAACAGCAGTTTCGCTCTGTAAGAATTAACCTCTTGGAGCTCTGGCAGGATCAATAGGAAGTCCGTTCTGAAAAACCATAAGGCTTATTTGAGATCTGGAAGTATAACTGTCAATACCGGCTGTTCCAATCTGATTTCCAAAGTCTATATATTCACCTTTAGAAACAGTCACTTTGCCAAGACCTGTATAAGCATAAATATGACCGGTTTTACTTTGAATAAAAACCACATTTCCAAAACCTCGGTAAGCACCGCTGAACATTACAGTCCCAGATTTTATTGCCGTTACAGTTTCGTTTTTTTCAGCAGACAAAGCAACACCGCTGACTTTTCCGTTTATATAATCTACTTCCGGTTTTTTTACCGGCCAAACAAGATTTGAATCACCTTTTTTTCCAGAAAATTTATGGGCATCAACAGGAATTTCTACGGCAGGAACATTTTCTTTTTTTTCGGTAGCAGCAATTTCCTTTTTAACATCCGTTACAGCATTTTCTGTCTTTTTCGGGATATAAATTTTTTGTCCTGTTTTCAAACCTTTTGAACCGTCTGTTTTATTAAGACTGTAAAGTTCATCCAAAGAAATTCCAGAAGCTTTTGCAATTCCGTACCAGGTTTCACCTTTTTCAACAATATGCTCCTGAAGTTTTTTTTCACCATCAGTTTTTTTTGCCGCATTTTCCTGCTTTTCCTTATAACCTTCGGCAGGAATTATAAGTTTCTGACCGGTTTTAATTCCGTTTCCTTCAATTTTATTGACCTTAGAAATAGAATCAATTGAAACATTATATTTTTTACTTATTGAATACAAAGTTTCCCCTTTTTTTACTTCGTGAACAGTCTGGGGAAAAATAAAACCAAAAGAGAACAATATAAAAAATAACGGGAAAAATATTGATTTTTTTAAAACAGGCTTCATATCACTTAATAATCGGCAAATTTCCAGTAAAAACATATAATTTTTTGATTTACGAATTAAGTTCGTTAAAAATTTTACGCAGCTGAATATTATTTACAGTCTTTTCCAGCGGATAGCTTTCCAGAATATTTGCTTTTCCACTCTGAAGATGCTCACTTGTAATTCCGTATAAAATGGAACTGTGGGCTTCGATAAAGGCACTAAGGTGATCTGCCAGCCGGACTGTTCTACCGTCTACAGGCTCAAATTCATCGGAATTATATTTATTGTTAAGTTCTTCCCATTCAACATGAACAGTTTTTTTAATTCCGCTTTTTCCTTTCTGTTCTTTTAAAACAATTCTGTTGGCAAATTCATCATTGGTAAAATAAAGAATTTCATCGGCATAAAAACCATCCATAAGGGGAACAAGTTCTTTTTTTACGATTTCGTCTTCAATTCGCTTTACAATGGCTGGCAATTCATCGGTAGCCTGCTTTACAGGAGAAATTATATCCCTTGTTACGGCTTCCGGTAAATCATGAAAAAGTGCACTGAAAAAATCGTTGTATAAACGGCGGCTGCACATTTCTGCTCCAGATTCTTTCATTAAAAGAACTGTTAAAGCACCCACAAAATAGCAGTGCCCCAGAACGCTTGTTTTTGGAACTCTTGGAGTCTGATTCCAGCGTATTTGAAAACGCAATTTTTCTATCATCATTAAAAATTCAAAAGGCCGCTGTCTTGTAACAAGAAGCTGCATTCCCCGTAAATCCATAAATTCCTGCAGAGAACTGTTTAATTCCTTCCGAATTTTAAATATGCGCTCCTCTTCGTTTACACATTCAATCATCTGAAATTCTCTAAGAGAAGCAAATTTACTGGCTGCCTTTAACACCCGTGCAGTAAGGGTAAGTTCTTCAGGAAGCGGGAAATTTCCTGCAGTGCGGCCAATATAAAGCGTAAACTGGGAATAAAAATCCCTGTCTTCGATAATATCCTTGTATTGCTTTAAAACCCATTCATTAAGTTTAAGATATTCTCCAGGAAACTGCCGGCGAATCATCTGCTGTACAGGGCTTTTTATATCGCACAGGGCAATTTTTTTCAGCAAATCAAAAAGAGAAGCATAAATAAGCCAGTTCCAGTCAATATACTTTCCAGATTCCTCTTCGTATTTTCCAAGAATATAGGCTATAACCATTTTTTCTGCAGCTTTATCCATTTCCACAAGTTCAAAAGGACACACCAAATCTGTCCACCGCTGAATGGAAAAACCTTCAAAAAGTTTGAGGATAAGTTCTTTATTTAAAATTTTCAACTTGCAATTCCTGCTTTATGGTCTGATTCCATTTTGTCTTTCCAGACTAAAGCCTTTTTTTTAATTTCTTCGGATTCTTCCTTCATGTTAATAAGGATTTGAAGTCTCCTTAATGCCAAAAGATAATTTATTGCACAGCGCATATCGTCCAACCGATGTGTAGAAAGCTCGTATCTGTCGCGATACTGTCCTGCAGAGTTTTCAAGAAGGCGCAGCAACATTCTTACATAAAGAACAGTGTTTTCGTAATCAGGAGAGCGGGGATCAAAGTAATCTTTACAGGCCTGCTTCATATCCAGCATATTTTTTGCAACAGTAACAAACCTTCCCTGAAGTTCAACAAAAGACCACTTCCACTTTGTATTTTCACCAAAAGCATCAATAAGAAGCGTAATTGCAAGCCCTAGTTTTTTTATAAGGAAAAACCGTTTTTCCAGAGGAATATTGGAAATTTCCGCAAGATACCCTTCCAAATCTGAATAAGGACAGTCTATATGGCTTGAAACAACATCTTCAAGGTATATAACAGCCTTGTAAAGGGACTTTCGTGCATCATTAAGGGAATCGTTATTTTTAGTTTCCAGAAGTTCAACAGACAGGTTATTTACCGTAATCCACTCAGTTGCAATAAAAATTTGATTTTCGCACAGGAGAATTTTTTTGTACCCTACCCCAGAAGTATCTTTCAAAATTAGAGCAAGCATGTTCTTTTCTTTGTCGATCGCTTCCTTTACTTTGGCTTTATGAGGTTCAATTCTGGCATTAAAAAGCTGCCTGTTTTCTGCGGAGATTTTTCCCATTTAGTATCCTCCGTTTTTACTGAATTTCAAAAGCATAGCTCTGGAATGTTCAAGAGATTCTGAACTTGCAGCATCCCCGGAAAGCATTCTGGCTATTTCCAAAACCCGATTTTCGCCCTGAACAGACAAAACCTGAGTATGAGTTAAACCATTTTCTACACTTTTTAGAATCTTCAATTGATTATCGGCATAAACTGCAATACTGGCAAGGTGCGTTATACACAAAACCTGTTTTTTTTGAGAAAGTTTTTGAAGATGAAGCCCTACAGAAACAGCAACTTCACCTCCAATTCCCGTATCAATTTCATCAAAAATTAAAGTTTCGATGGAATCGCTTTGAGCAAGAACTGTCTTTAAGGCAAGCATAACACGGCTAAGTTCACCGCCAGAAGCAATTTTTGCAAGACTTTGAAGAGGTGTTCCAGGATTTGCCGCAATAAGAAATTCTACATCATCAATTCCGTAAGGACCGCATTTCTGCTCTAAATCTGTTCCCTGTTTGTCGGAAACATTTACAGAAAAAAGAGTGTCTTTCATGCCTAAAGTTTGAAGGAGTTTTTTTACTTCCAGAGACATTTTTTCTGCCGCAATCTTTCGTTTTGCAGAAATTTCTTTGGCAAGAGAAAACACAGACTTTTCAAGGGATAAAATTTCCTGCCGAAGAAAATCGAGATTTTTTTCTCCACCAGTTAATTCTTCCAGTCGTTTTTTTGCATCTTCCTCAAATTTTATAACTTCAGAAACAGGAGAATTTACAGAAGAAGCGTACTTTTTTTTCAGACTGTAAATTAATGACTGTCTGTCCTGCACAAAAGCGAGTCTTTCCGGATCAAATACAAGAGAGTGCAGATAATTGGAATATTCATTGGAAATATCGCTTAATTCGTAAAATACGCTTTCCAGTCTGGAATCAAGAGGCTGAAGTTTAGAATCCAGCGAAGATGCCTGCTCACTGGAAGAACGGATTTTTTTTAGGGAACTTAAAATTCCCTGACCGGAAGTTTCCATGATTGAAGTAATATTTTCAACTTCGGAATAAAGTTTTTCAAAAGACAAAAGTTTTGATTCTTCTTCTTCCAGTTCTGTATCTTCATTTGGTTTTAATTTTGCTTCTTCAATTTCTTTAACGGCAAAAGAAAGAACTTCAATTTTTTCTTCCCGGTTTTTATTGTTTTCCAGCAGGGAAGATAATTTTTTTCTTTCTGATACGAGTTTTGTATATAAAGCCGTAAATTCTTCGACTTTAGGATTCAGTTCTGCATAAGAATCAAGGAATTTTCTGTGTTCGCTGACTTTCATCAAAGACTGATGTTCGTGCTGACCGTGAATATCAATTAAAAAAGAAGAAAATTCGGCAAGTTCACTTCTTGTTACAGGTGTATTTCCTATCCATGCAGCAGATTTTCCGTTCTGCTTTACAGCACGCCTTATAAGAATTCTGTTGTCTTCCAGTTCAATGCCATGGAGAGAAAGCCATTGCAAGGCATTTTTTGGTTCATCAATATTATCTGAATTTTCAGCTTCTTGCAGATTGCCGTCTATAAAAAAAG
>CAMAFU010000087.1 GCA_945833725.1 uncultured Treponema sp. | reverse complement strand
TTTTCTTAAAACTTTCGTTTCCCGGATTAAAATAAGCTCCCATTTTTCACCTCGTCTTTTTTATTTTGGTCGGTAGTCTTCTACGATGGTGGAATCCATAATATCACTTTAAGTATAGCATAAAACAGATTTTTTTTCTTCTGTATTTGGGGGAAAATCTGTCGTGGCGGGCAGTCCTGTTTTAAATTGTTCTTTTTATAACGGGTTTACCTTGAAAATGATAGAGGCGAGTATTGACTATAAAAAATACAATTGGTATTATTAACAAAGTTTTTTTTATGGGGGTGCCTCCTTTGGCTGGAAAAAAATCATCTGCTGAAAAGAGATATGCACAGAGCGAAGTTCGTCGCCTGCACAATAAAGCAATTAAGAGCGAAGTTCGCACTTATGCCAGACAGTATGTAGAAGCTGTTCAGAGCAAAGATGCAAAAGTTGCACAGGAAAAGCTTAATAAACTTGTATCTAAGCTTGACTCTGCACGCAGTAAGGGCGTTTTAACACGCAATGCTGTATCTCGCAAAAAGTCACGCATGATGAAACTTTACAATGTTTCATTTGCTTCAACTGCTGAAAAATAATTAAACGGCTTTTTGTCTTAAGGGGATGTTTAATAGATATGCATTGCAGTTCTGTTCCTGACTTGAATTAAGTTTTAAGTTTGGAATTTTCCTGTAGTACATATAATGTAGGTGCCAGAATAATTCCTTGGTGCGTACTTTTTAGACATTCCCCATTTTTTTTGTCTGAATGTTTTTTTTATGGGAGTAGAATTGTGTCATCTGAAAAGTTTACAAAATTTGATTTGGTGGAATCCATTTATCAGAATACAAACCTGGAAAAAAAACAGATTCAGGATGTGGTTGAACTCCTTTTTGATGAATTAAAAACAGCCCTTAAAAACGGAAAAACCATTGAACTGCGCGGTTTCGGTACTTTTGAACCCCGCCTTAGAAAAGGCCGCAAAAAAGCCCGTAATCCAAAAACCGGCGAGGCTATTTCGGTTGCACCTCATTATGTTGCAGCCTTTCGCTCCGGTCAGGAATTAAAAAAATCGCTGTGGGATCTTCCTGTAAAAGACAGCAAGTAGTTTTGTCTGCATAAAATCAAATCTGCATGGCGTTGTGCTTTTTTGATGTCCTGTAATATACGATATGGAACAAAAATATGACAGAAGAAAATAAATCAGAAATCAGCCCGTTGGATGGCAATAAAAAATCTCAGAAAAATAATAAAATTAAATCCGAAGAAAAAATAAAGAAAAATCTTACTGTTTTGGGACAGGAAACTGAGTTTACTGGTGAACTGGAATTTACCGACAACCTTCTTGTTACAGGAAAATTTAACGGTAAAATAAATGCTTCTGGTGCTTTGGAAATCGATAAAACGGCTATATGCAATGTTGAATATATAAAAGCCGGTTCTGTTATTGTTTCTGGAAAGGTAAGCGGTAATATTAACGCAGAAGATGGAATTGAAATGTGTTCCGGCAGTTCTGTTCATGGCGATGTGGTTGCTTCAAGAATTCGTATTTCGGAAAATGTTGATTTTGAAGGCTCTGTTACAATGCTGGAAAAAGAATCTTCTTCGGATTTGTTTTCTGTTTCCTCTGAGGAATTTAAAAATTCTCTTCTTCTAAAATCCGATATGCCTCACTAGCTTTATTTCTGTTTTTATGTAAGTTTTATTTGTATTTTACTGTCCTATATGGTATAATTCCATTACTTATTTAAAATTATTCGTTCACGGGAGGGTCAGATGAACGAATGGCTTAAAAAAATGGCTGCTAAATTCAAGGATATGTGGGGAAAATGGAAGCCCGTTCAAAAAATTATCCTTGCTGGAATTGCCGTTGTTGTTCTGGCGGCAGTGTTTCTTATGTTCAGGGTGTCTTCTTCACCTTCTGGCGTAAGGCTTTACGAAACAAAAATAACAGACGAAGCGGCTCTTTCTGCCATTATAAATTGGCTTGAATCCGAAAATATCCGGTATACTAAGTCCGAAGACGGTTATATTATCCTCGAAAACCGTACTGTTCAGCGCAGAGTTAAAACTGCTTTGGACATAGAAGGTTATACTCCAAATACAGTTTCTTCTCCTTTCGATAAATACCGGGAGTCTTCCTGGTCAGAAACAGACGAAGACAAAAACAGGAAATATGCAGAATTCCTTAAAGAAGAACTGGAAAAGAACCTTAAATTTTATGATGACATTGCCAACGCTACAGTAACCATTACTTCTCCAAAAAAAGCTATTTTTTCGTCGGAGCAGGAGCCTGTTTCCTGTAGCGTAACTCTTCGTCTTGTTCCCGGCAGTGAACTGCGTAACGATAAAAAACGGCTTAAAGGTCTTCAGAATTATATCTGCAATGCTGTTGTAGGATTAAAAGCCGAAAACCTTACAATTATGGATACGGAATCCAACACTCTAAACGATTTTGAAAGCCTTGCAGAAAGCGACAGACTTGATAATGTAAAAAAAGAATTAAAAATTGTTTCCGAAGACGAAAAAGAATTACGGCGTAAAGTTCTTTCTGCCCTGCAGAATTATTTTAACGGAACAGACAAAGTCCGTGATCTTAATATAAAAATCGAAAAGAATTTTGACAAAGTTTCCCGGGAACAGAAAATTATAACTCCTATTCAAATAAAGTCGCAGGATCCGGATAAGCCTTACGATACTACAGAAACAAGAGATTATATTCCTCTGTCTTCCCAGACTGTTACAAAGGAATGGACAGGTACAGGTTACAATCCTCAGGGACCTGCCGGTGTGGAAGGTCAGAATCCTCCTGTATATTCAGATATGTCCAATGTTATAGGAAAATCTGTGGAAACTGGTGTTACGCAGAACAATGTTTTTAACGAAGAACAGCGTAAAACAGAACAAAATTCCCAGCTTGTGCGCATTACGGCTTCCTGTAACATTGACGGTAAATGGGAAACTCAAACAGACAGCAAACGCTCGCCTATAGTTGTTACAGAAGAAAATATTGATTCCCTAAAGGAATACTGCCGTTCCGAAAATATTTCCAAAGAAAACTACCGTATAAGTCTGGGAAAATTTTTTAGGATTTATACGCCTGTTCCCCAGGAAACTATTGAGGCTGTAAAAACTCTTGTGCAGGATGCTATTGGGTTCGACAGAAAACGGGGCGACAGTGTTACAATTACAAATATTGCTGTTCCCCGGGATGCAGAATGGACTTTGGAAGAAGACAATTATTTTAAGAAACAGCAGACCCGTACAACGATTCTTCTTGTTCTGGCAGGAACAGCTGTTGTTCTTGTTGTATTCATTATATTCCGCTTTATAAGCCGGGAACTTGAAAGACGAAAGAGACTTAGAGAAGAAGAAATTTTACGCAGACAGCAGGCTGAAAGAGAAAAGGCCTTATGGGATGCAAAACAGGACGGTATGGATGTTACCATGACTGTTGAAGAGCGGAAACGGGCCGAACTTCAGGAAAATGCTATTGCCATGGCAAAAGAACACCCTGAAGATGTGGCTATGCTTGTACGCACATGGTTAATGGAGGAGTAGGTTATGGCTGATGAAAAAACTGCCGGAAAAACTATAAAAGCCGGTGGAAAAAAGAATGGTGCAAAAGATTACAAAAGTCTTACCGGCCGTCAGAAAGCTGCTATCTTCCTTGTTTCTCTTGGCAGCGATGTTTCTTCTGAAATAATGAAGCATCTTAGGGATGATGAGGTGGAAACCCTTACTTTCGAAATTGCCCGCCTTGAAACTGTTGATGCTGAATTTAAAGATCAGGTTCTTGAAGAATTTCAGGAAATGATGAATGCCCAGAACTTTATTACTTCCGGTGGTATTGATTATGCCCGGGAACTTCTTGAAAAATCTCTGGGAACTCAAAAGGCTATAGATATAATAAACCGCCTTACATCAAGTCTTCAGGTCAGACCGTTTGATTTTATACGACGCACGGATCCTGCCCACCTTTTAAACTTTATTCAGCAGGAGCATCCCCAGACTATTGCATTGATTCTTGCCTACCTGGAACCGGGAAAGGCCGCTGTAATTTTACAGAATCTTCCTGCCGACATTCAGCCGGAAGTATCAAAGCGTCTTGCAACAATGGACCGTACTTCTCCAGATGTATTAAGGGAAGTTGAACGGGTTCTGGAGAAAAAACTTTCTACCCTTTCCAGCGAAGACTATACTGCTGCTGGTGGTGTTGAATCCATCGTTGAAATTCTTAACCTTGTTGACCGTTCTTCCGAGAAATCCATTATTGAGTCTCTTGAAGAAGATGATCCTGATTTGGCTGAAGAAATTAAAAAGCGCATGTTCGTATTCGAAGATATTGTTATGCTTGATGACCGTGCAATTCAAAAGGTTATGCGTGAAGTCGATACTCAGGAACTGGCCAAAGCCCTTAAATCTGTTGATACGGAAGTTCAGGATAAAATATTCCGTAACATGTCGAAACGAGCTGCAAGCATGTTAAAAGAAGAAATGGAATATATGGGGCCTGTTCGTTTGAAAGATGTAGAAGAAGCTCAGCAGAAAATTGTATCTACAATCAGGCATCTTGAAGATAGCGGTGAAATTGTTATTGCCAGAAGCGGCGAAGATGAACTTGTGGTGTAGTTTTTTCCGCGGCAGGGATGGTAGCGGCGATGCAGGCGTTGGAGTTTACTCCAATGAAGCGTAAGCGGAACCGCGGACAGCCCGGTTTTTTGCAGATTTTCTGCAAAAAAGTCGCCCATAAAATTTGAGGATTTTGTATTATGACAAAAAATTTGTTTCAGCCTGGAGAAATTAAAAAAAAAGACGGGGAATTTAAGCTGGGGCTTGTTCATAATTTTTACGAGTCTGTAGAAGAAGTTGTTGAAGAAGAAATTCCTGAATATACAGGTCCTTCCATCGAAGATTTAATGCGGGAAGCCGAGGAATTTAAGGCTAATTTTGAAATTGAAAAGCAGAAAATGCTTGAAGATGCTGAAAAAGAAGCTGCCCAAATTATTGAAAAAGCAAGAGAAGCCGCTTTTAACGAAATCAAAAAAAATCAGGATGAAGCGCAGACAATAAAAACTGAAGCAGAAAATTCCGCAAATTCAATTATTCAGGATGCGCAGAAAAAAGCAGAAGAAATTCTTGCTGATGCGGAAAAACAGGCCGCCGAAAAACTCTCTATTGCCAGTGAAGAAGGTTTTAAACAGGGCAAAAATGAGGGATTTTCTTCTGGAGAGCAGGAAGTTTCCCGGTTAATTGACAGGGTGCATAAGATTCTTGAAGGCGTTATGGCAAAGCGTCAGGAAATTTTAAATGATACGGAACAGCAGATTGTAGACCTTGTTCTTTTAATCAGCCGTAAAGTAGTTAAAATTATGTCGGAAAATCAAAAACAAGTTGTTATTGCCAATGTGCTCCAGTCGCTGAAAAAAATAAAAATAAAAACTCCTGTTACTATTCGGGTTAATATGGACGATGTAAAAATTACTACAGAAAATATTTCGAATTTTATTCATCAGGTGGAGAAGGTTGAGGGAATTACCGTAGTGGAAGATGGAACTGTAGACAAAGGCGGCTGTATTGTGGAAACGGATTTTGGTTCTGTTGATGCAAGAATTTCAAGTCAGCTGGCAGAATTAGAATCTAAAATTCTGGAAATTTCTCCTGTAAAGAGTTTGGAAAAAAAAGAACCTTCAAACAAAATGTAATTCTTCGTTTTTTGGTGGGGGAAATTCATGACGGATATATTCAACAAATATCTTCGTGCTGTTGTTGATACGGAAACCATACTTTATACAGGTTCTGTTACTGCTGTAAAGGGGCTTATGATTGAAAGTACAGGCCCTTATTCTCAAATTGGTGAACTTTGCTTTATAAAAACTGCCGGCGAAAAAGATATTCTGGCGGAAGTAGTAGGGCTTGAAGGCAATACTGTCCGTCTTATGGCTTATGATGAAACAAAGGGTATAAATATTGGCTGCGAAGTTGTTGCTACCGGAAAACCTCTCTTGGTTCCTGTTGGTAATAAACTTTTGGGGCGGGTAATTGATGTTACCGGAAAACCTTTCGACGGCAAAGGTCCTGTGGAATGGGAGGAACTTTATCCTGTTATTGCTCCTGCTCCTGATCCTTATAAGCGTAAAGAAATAAATTCCCGTATTGTTACAGGGGTGCGGGCTATTGATACTTTGCTTGCTGTTGGAAAAGGGCAGCGTCTTGGGATTTTTGCAGGTTCAGGTGTTGGAAAATCTACTCTTCTTTCTACCATTGCACGCAATACAAATGCCGACATAAATGTAATTGGTCTTATTGGTGAGCGGGGAAGGGAAGTTTTGGATTTTATTAACAGGGATTTAGGCGAAGAAGGTCTTAAACGCTCTGTAGTTGTAGTTGCTACCGGGGATCAAAGTTCTATTTGCCGCATGAGGGCTGCATACACTGCTACTGCTGTTGCTGAGTTTTTTAGAAATCAGGGCAAAGATGTTATGCTTATGATGGACAGCGTTACAAGGTTTTGTCATGCTCAGAGGGAAATCGGTACATCGGCCGGGGAACCTCCTGTTCAAAGCGGATATCCGGCAAGTGTATGGGATATGCTTCCAAAACTTTTGGAAAGAACTGGTACCAATGAAAAAGGTTCTATTACGGCTTTTTATACTGTTCTTATGGATGGTGATGATATAAATGAACCTGTAAGTGATAAAGTTCGTGGAATTCTTGACGGTCATATTTTTTTGAGCAGGCGGTTGGCTCAGGCTCGGCACTATCCTGCCATAGACATTCTTGCATCCATAAGCCGTCTTTGGCACAGAGTAACAGGCCCTGTAACTCAGGAATGTGTTAATAAAGTCTGTTCTCTGATTGCTTCTTACGAAGAAAACAAAGATACAATAAACACTCTTTATGAGTACGGTAAAAATCCTGTTATTGATGAGGCTATTGACTCACATCAGGCAATAGAAAATTTTTTAATGCAGAGAGAAGACGAAAAATGTCTTTTGGAAGATTCCCTTTCTAAACTTTCTGAAGTTGCCGGTATAAAAATTCCTGAAGAAGAATATGTTTAGTTTTAGGCGGGCTTTATGAAAAAATTTTCCTTTTCAATGGAAAAAATTTTGGACATAAGAACTTTTGAAAAAAAACAGGCGGAATCAGAATTGTCTATGGCAATGATGAAAGAAAGGGAAATTCAGGCGCAGATTGACTCTTTAACAGAAAAAAGGGCACTGTGCGTTATTGATGCAGAAAAATCAACTGACTTTTCAGTAATAGTCAATTCTCAAAAATATTTAAAATTTATCGAAAAAAAAACGGAAGAACTTTCTCTGGAACTTGCCCAGGCACAGATTGTATCAGAAGAAAAAAGGGGTGCTTT
>CAMAFU010000086.1 GCA_945833725.1 uncultured Treponema sp. | reverse complement strand
ACAGATGAAAAAACTCTTGTTAAGATACTGTTGAAAAATTATAATGAGGAGTAATCTTAGCCCGGGGTGTAGCGGCATCGAAGATGTTAAACGCTTTGCGTTTAATGGAGCGTTAGCGTAACCGCGGAACACCGGTTGCTAGGTGAATTATGCTTCAAAAAATAAAAAAAATGGGGTTAATATGGCTTGTTCAAAAAAATCGGATAATGTTTGTAAAGGTGTTGAGCGTGCTCCTCACCGTTCACTTTTTTATGCTTCAGGGTACACTGATGAAGAATTGGCATTGCCTTTAGTGGGTGTTATTTGTGCAAAAAACGAATTGATTCCGGGGCACATTGAACTGGACAGAATTTCTGAGGCTGTAAAAGCTGGTGTGCGTATGGCTGGCGGTACTCCTGTTGAATTTCCTGCTATCGGTGTATGTGATGGAATTGCTATGGGTCATGAAGGCATGAAATATTCTCTTGTAACAAGGGAACTTATTGCTGACAGTATTGAGTGTATTGCCCGGGCTCATCAGTTTGATGCTCTTGTTATGATTCCAAACTGCGACAAAATTGTTCCGGGTATGCTTATGGCTGCAGCCCGTCTTAACCTGCCTACGGTTTTTGTTTCCGGTGGTCCTATGATGCCTGGTCATCTTTCTGGCAGCGATTCTTCCAATCCTTACAGCGGAAAAAATCTTTCTCTTACAGATATGTTTGAGGCTGTGGGTGGTCTTGCCGTAGGTAAAATTACGGAATGTCAGCTTAAAGAAATGGAACACAGGGCTTGTCCTGGATGCGGTGCCTGCTCTGGAATGTTTACTGCAAATTCCATGAACTGCCTTACAGAGGTTTTAGGCCTCGGACTTCCCGGCAACGGTACTATTCCTGCTGTAACTGGAGAACGAATTGCCCTTGCAAAGCATGCTGGTATGGCCGTAATGAACCTTTACAAAAAAGGAATTACAGCCAGGGATATGATGACTGCCGAAAGTTTTAAAAACGGTCTTGCCGCAGATATGGCTTTAGGCTGTTCTTCTAATACAATGCTTCATTTGCCGGCTATTGCCCATGAAGCTGGAATAGAAATTGATCTGCACGAAGTTAATGAAATTTCAAACAGAACGCCTAATTTGTGTCATCTGGCTCCTGCCGGACATACTTTTATGTGTGAACTGGATGATGCCGGCGGTGTTCAGGCTGTTCTTGCTGAACTTGCAAAAAGAAATCTTATAAATACTTCCCTTGTTACGGCTACCGGCAAGACTATTGCAGAAAACATAAAGGGTGTTGTAAACAGAAATCCTGAAATTCTCCGCCCAATCGAAAATCCTTTCAGCGACAACGGTGGTATTGCCATTCTTTTTGGAAACCTTGCTCCAAACGGAACTGTTGTAAAGCGTTCTGCCTGTGCTCCTGAGCTTATGAATCATACAGGACCTGCACGAGTGTTTAATGATGAGTCTGAAGCTATGGAAGCTGTTCAAAAGGCAAAAATTAAACCGGGAGATGTGGTTGTTATAAGGTACGAAGGTCCTAAAGGCGGTCCTGGAATGAGGGAAATGCTTGCTGTAACTGCTGCTCTTGCCGGTCAGGGGCTTGATAAGCAGGTTGCCCTTATTACGGACGGAAGATTCAGTGGTGCTACAAGGGGAGCTTCTTTGGGGCACTGTTCTCCGGAAGCTGCTGTTGGCGGTCCTATTGCCCTTGTTGAAGAAGGTGATATGATTACCCTCGACATAAACAATTATAAAATTCATCTTGAAGTAAGCGATGAAGTTCTGGCCGAAAGAAAAGCTAAATGGGTTGCACCAGAACCAAAAGTAAAAACCGGCTATTTGGCCCGCTATGCAAAACTTGTAAGTTCTGCCGACAAAGGTGCTATTCTTCAGTAGTTGAATAATACAGACTAAAAAAAGGGGAATTTCCGCAAAAAACGGTAAATTCCCCTTTTTTTATAAAATTGCCGGGCAAGCTAAATATTTTTCTTGCATATAGGCTCCCGTTATTTTTTTAAAACCTGCTTTATGGAAGCGAGAAGATCGTTGTATTCCGTAAAGGCTGGAATGTTCGGGTAGTCGGCTTTAATTTTTTCTGTTGTCCTAAAAAGAAATCCTGCTTTGCTTGCCTGAATCATTCCCAAATCATTATAGCTGTCTCCAAAAGCTATTGTTTCGTACCCCATTGATTGAAGGGCTTTTACAGTTGTAAGTTTTGACTGGGCACACCTCATTTTATGGGCAGTAATAAAACCGTTTTCGTCTGTTTCCAGCGAATTGCAGAATAAAACAGGATATCCCAGTTTTTTAATGAGGGGTTGTGCAAATTCTTCGAAAGTATCGCTTAAAACAACAGTCTGGCAAAGACTCCTTAATTCATCTAGAAAATCTTTAGCACCAGGAAGAGGATCTATTTTTGAAATAACATTCTGTATGTCTTTAAGTGTAAGTTTGTGTTCCTTAAGGACAGAAATGCGCCATTTCATAAGTTTATCGTAGTCAGGTTCGTCTCTTGTAGTCCTGCTTAATTCAGGAATGCCCGAAACTTTGGAAAATTCAATCCAAATTTCAGGAACAATTACGCCTTCCATATCAAGACATGTAATATACATATTTTTAACAGACCTCCATAAGTTAAAGTTCTACGTTAAGGCCAGAGTTTTGAGCATCTTCGGTCAGTTTTTTTCTGAATGAAACAAGTTTTTCTTTTATGGCTGGATATTTTATGCCAAGAATTTCCAGAGCAAGGTAGGCTGCATTTTTAGCAGAGTTTATTCCCACAGTGGCAACAGGAATCTGGGGTGGCATTTGAACAATGGAAAGAAGGGAATCCATTCCGCCAAGACCATTTGATTTTCCTGGAGTAACACATTCCAAAGGAACTCCGATAACCGGGATTGTGGTGCAGCCAGCAATAACACCAGGAAGGGCAGCGGCAAGACCAGCACCGGCTATAATAACTTCAAAACCATCTTCTTCAACTTTTTTTACAGTCTGATGAAGAAGTTCACCTGCACGATGGGCTGAAATAATAAAAGCTTTGTATTCAACACCAAATTCTTTTAAAACTTCCGCACACTTTTTCATAGTTTCAGTATCAGATTTTGAACCGAAAAAAATAGCAGCTTTCATTTTTCAAATCTCCAAAAATATAAAATATCGGGCGGCTTTTTACAGTGCTTCACTTTGTTCCGCACCGTAAAAATCAGGCTATTCAGGGTTCCGCGCTGTCAGCGCTCCATTCAAAAAAACAACGGGCTAAAGCCCCTTGTTTTTTTGAACGCCTGCGGCGCCCTTACTATCCTTTGCCGCAGGTACAACTGAAAGTAATACCAGGCATCGGGTACATATAGGCGTGTATTTTACACCAAAAGAAAAATATTTGAAATATACGGAAAAATACATTTTTACTTTCTGTTTCGGAACTAAGGGGAAAACTGTGCTGTTTTATCTTGTTTTCTGGTGTTTTCGTGGTAGAATCAATTTATGCCTATTGTTAGAGATGTTGATACTTTTTTAAAGGACAGATTTTTATTTTCGGGGAACAATATTATTCTCGAAAACAACGAACTTCCTTCCATACAAGTTTTAAAGCGGTGTTTTTCCCTTAGCGTTGCTTCTGACTGGTTTAGCGATAAGGAATACGATTTTACCGCCGTTGAATTGGAAAAAAACTGCCCTGTTCCTGCCGGATGCCAGTCAATGCCTTTACGAAGTTTTTTCTGGGAAAAAAAGCAGAATCCAGAAATTACTTCAAAAGCTGCCCGGGCAAGATGCCTTTTAAATTTTCGCAGTGAATTCCGTTACTGTTCCTGTTGTGGCGGTGCATTAAAAGATGATGATGTTTTAACTGCAAGAGTTTGTGTTCAGTGCGGCAGACCTGTTTTTCCAAAACTTGAACCGGCTGTAATTGTTCTTGTTCAAAAAGAAAATAAAATTCTTCTTGCCCGTCATAAAAACCGCAATGACAATGTGTTCAGTTGTATTGCAGGTTTTGTAGAAGCCGGTGAAAAAATCGAAGAAACAGTTTCACGAGAAGTTATGGAAGAAACAGGCATTAAAGTCTGCAATGTCCGTTATGTGGGAAGTCAGGCATGGCCGTATCCTGATCAGCTTATGCTGGCTTTTGTTTGTGACTGGCAGGAAGGTGAAATTGTTATTCAGGAAGATGAACTTGTGGAAGCAGCCTGGTTTGACAGAACCAATCTTCCTCAAATTCCATCTCCTGGTTCAGTTGCCTACAATTTAATAGCAGGATTGTTTTAACCTTTCTTTTTATTTTCGCTGAATGTAAGTTGCTTTAGGGCGGGCCGTTATTATTACGCGCCTGTTCTGAGCTCTTCCTTCTTCGGTGCTGTTATCGGCAACAGGCTGTGTTCCTCCGTATCCCCTGTAAGTAAAAATACTTCTTTCCAAACCGTTTTTAACAAGTTCTTCGATTATGGTTTGTGTTCTTTCTATGCTCAGTTTCATCTGACCTTCCGGCTTGTTTATATCGGCCGTATGTCCTTCTATAAGAATGGTGTAGGCATTGTCGGCGTTAATTTTTTTCAGATTTTCAGCCAGATTTTTTACTTTTTCCTGTTCGCTTTCCAATAGTTTCGGACTGTCGGCTTCAAATTTCAAGTCATAGAGAATTTGAATTCCCCTGACTGTATCCTGAATTACGGCTTCTTCGTTATTTTCAAAAAAGTAAGTTTTCAAATCCTTTATATCTGTGTAATATTCTTTTGTCTTTTCAGGAACACTTACATCATACACAAGGTTTTCTTTATCCAGAAGAATAACGACTTTTCCCTGTCTGAGAAGTTCAAGATTTTCGGGAACAGAAAGAATTTTTAAGGCATCTTTTCTGGAAATTACAGGATCTGTCCTGAATCTTCCGTACACTTTTCTTGCACTTATGTGAAGGGGATCGTTTCCAATTCTGTCGGTATACCTTGAAATATCAGAAGACCAATCGTAGTGAACCATGCCGTTTCTGCCTTCACTTTCTGGATCTCCCATATTTCGTTCGTAAATACAGTTCATTTTTTCATCCCAAATTACAGGGAAAAAACACGGAAAAACTTCATCCTGAGTAAACTCGCCGTGAACATTAAGTTTTCCTCTGGCATCTATTATTATCCCTGTATACTTTCTGCTTGGAATGTTTTCTACAGGCCTGGCATTTTTATATGGATAGTTGTGTTTTATAAGAATTGAACTTAACTTCAGCGTATCAAGAAAATGACTTGTTTTCAGCGTGTTTCCCGAAGAAACAAAAATTGCCGGAGTTTTTTTGCTCTGGTTTGTAATGGCAGAAATTTGTTCTAAAGTTATGGAGTCGTTAAGTACAAGGTCGCCCAGCTGCGTATTGGAATCAACTGTCAGCGTTAAAAGGGGATCTTTTATTAAATCTGGCAACTCCATGTTGATTTTGTTGATGGCACTCATTTTTCCGGAAGGCATGTTTATTCCGGCCTTTTCCAGATTTAGTGTAACGGAGGAGTTAAAACTGTAATTTGTCCAGTCCATTGAACTTGTTGAGTTTAAAACCTGCTCGCCATGTATTGAAAGCGGTGAAAATATAAAAAATACAGTCAGCAAAAATAAAAATATCCGGTTTTTCATGCTTTTATTTTCGGCATTTTTTTTTGACATGTAAGTTTTTTAATTTCTTTCTGTAAATGATGATGAACAGTTTATGACAGTGTTTTCAGTTGAAAGTTTTTTCTGGCATGGTAATTTTTCCAAGGGCGTAAAGAACTGAGATTCTTTTTCCGTTGGGAACGCGAAGTGTGTATAAATTTTCTGGAGGAGTGCAGCCTTTTATTAGTGCAGGGTTTAATTCCCGGAGAATAGAGGGGGACATGTTTAGTTCTGAGGAAATCCTGTCGAGGTAAAACTGATTTTTTGTAACGATATATTCAAAATCCTGAAAATATTTTTTCCCCGATGCGCTAAGGAGTTCGCTTTTTTCGGCAATGGAACAGATTGCCAGAAGTTTTGGTACATACTGAACACTCTGATCTCTTAAAAGACCGTTTTCGCAGATGAACCAGAAGTCTGAGTTTTCTGATTGTTCCAGAATTCTTTTCATTGCACCGGTTCCGCAGTTATATGCAGCAATGGCCAAAAGCCAGTCATCAAATAGCTTGAAATTTTCTTCCAGTTTTGTAAGGGCGGCCTTTGTGCTTATCCATGGATCAAACCGTTCATCGATATATTCACTTTTTTTTAAAAGACCGGAAATTGAATTGTCCATAAACTGCCACATTCCCTTTGCGCCGCTTTTACTTACGGCAAGAGGACTGTACTCACTTTCCACAAACGGCAGGTATTCAAGTACAGACGGCAAATTTCTTTTTTGAATTTCTTCCCGCACATAAAGCCGTAAATTTTCTTTTTCGTTAAGAATTTGAAAAAGCTGTTTCTGCCCGAATCCTGTTGAATAAATTTCTTTGTATCTGTTGATTGAATTTTGTGCAAAAGGAGAAGTTGAAACAAAAATGCCGCCTATATTCTCCTCTGCAAAGAGAAAAAATGGAGCAGAGAAAAGCAAAATGGTAAAAAAAAAGACTTAAAGTTTTTCGCCATAGTAAATTCCTGCCCATTCCCACCGGCCGTGAATTTCTGGGTCAACAGGAAAATTCACTTTCCTGAAATAAAGATACCACACAGGCATGTAAGGACTCCATCCTGTTGTTCTAAGGTATGCTTCGTTGGGATTGGAAGTTTCATCGAGTTTGTCGCTGTATCTTATTCTCTGACCGACCATAAAGCCTTTCATGGAGAAATTTTCCAGGGCGTTTTCGTCTGTTTCACTGGATTTCCAGCTCATGGCAAAGAAATTTACCTTTGACCTGTATTTGTCCAGCGATCTCCAGTCGTACCGCCTTATTGCAGTTTTTACGGCTTTTTCCAGAGCTTCCAGAGTTTCAAAAGTCCAGTCTTTTGTTGAATTTGAAAAATCGACCATTTTTCTAGCATTGGAGTAGGCATCGGGAACACCGGGAATCTGTATTGTGGAGGCATCCGGCTGCTTTAAAAACAGGGAATATGCTTTTAATGCCTGATTATATTCACCTTCCTTTTCGTATTCCATAGCAAGGCGTACATACATTTCCGTAATGCTGACCATGGAAGGAAAACGGTTTACAAGCTGATTGAAATATGAAATTCTGTTTGTAGGATTTTTGCTTATTTGAATAAGATTCTGCAGACACCTGAAATGAACAGACTTTCCCTGAACAAGCAGATCCGTATAATTTTTAAGAATCCGGTCAAAATAGTATTCGGCTACAACTTCTGCACCGTGTTCAAGGTAACTGGAGGCAACCATTAAAAGCCAGTAGGCATTGTAAATGTCGTCCGGGTGATTTTCTACCCAGCCTGTAAGAAAAAGAACCATGTCTGAATCATTGCCCGATGTATAAAGACTGTTTGCCATTCTGTTGATTACAGCATACCGGGTTTGAGATGAAAGGCTTTCATC
>CAMAFU010000085.1 GCA_945833725.1 uncultured Treponema sp. | reverse complement strand
CGTGTAGTGCTAATAGCACGGTTTTGCACTGAACAGTCGCGACTGGAAGCCCCTGTTAAAATTATATTTTAATGCGGAGGCCCTGACAAAGCTGGCAGAGGGGCGCGAAGGAGCGTCTGTGCGGATAATGGAGCCGGCGATTTTTCAGAAGCTGTTTGTTTTCCGTGAGCGATTGGCGCCCCTTTAGTCCACCGCAAGGAGCGAAGCGACTGAGGAGGATGAGCGTTAGCGAAGGGCAGAAAGCGCGACCCGGAATGAAACGGAATGGAGCTTTGCGGAATGAAGGAGAATGAAGGGACACGGCCGTATAGGATTGGGCAAAATCGGTAATATTACATTGAAATACTGTCTGTAAAACATTAAAATATAGGAATGTTTCGTATTTATGTTGAACGCAAGCCGGGCTTTCAAAGTGAAGCTCAGGGCATTTTATCTGAAATCAATGGTTTTTTGGGCATTTCTTCTGTAAAAGGAGTGCGTTATTTTAACCGCTATGACATTGAGAATACTTCCGAAGATGTTTTTAAAACTGCTGCCGTAAGGATTTTTTCTGAGCCGCAGAGTGACTGTCTTTATTTTACGGAAGTTGAAACTAATGCGGATGATACGGTAATTGTGTGGGAATACCTTCCAGGTCAGTACGACCAGCGTTCGGATTCTGCCGAGCAGTGTCTTTCTCTTTTGCGGGAGTCTATGAAAAATTCTGCAAAAGTTGGTACTGAACCTCCGAGAGTCCGCTGTGCCAAAATGGTAATTCTTTCTGGCAATGTAAGTGCGGAAGAAACTGCAAAAATTCAAAATTATCTTGTAAACCCTGTAGACAGCCGCCTTACCGATTCTAAAATACCTGAAACTCTGGAAATTAAGGCAAATGTTCCTGAAGATGTTCCTGTTGTTGAAGGTTTTATTTCCTTTTCAAAAAATGAACTTGACGAATACAGGCAGAAAATGGGCCTTGCTATGGATCTGGCTGACATTCTGTTTTTGCAGGACTATTTTAAATCTGTAAAAAGGAATCCTACAGAAACGGAAGTAAGGGTTCTTGATACTTACTGGTCGGATCACTGCCGCCACACTACTTTCAACACGGTTTTAAAAGACATTAAAATCGAAAAAGGGCCTTATTCAAAACTGTTTAAAAAATCTCTGGCAAATTACAAGGCAATGCACCTTGACCTTTATGCCAAACGGAAAGATAAGCCGTTTACTTTAATGGACATGGCTACTATTGGCGGCAAATACCTTAAAAAGCACGGCATGCTTGACGATATGGAAGTTTCCGAAGAAAACAATGCCTGTTCAATTTTTATTGATGTTCACTACACTACAGACAGTGAAGGCAATCCTTTCCCGGAAGGTTCTGATGGTGAAGTTGAAAGGTGGCTTCTTCAGTTTAAAAACGAAACCCACAACCATCCTACAGAAATTGAACCTTTTGGCGGTGCTGCAACATGTATAGGAGGAGCCATAAGGGATCCTCTTTCTGGCAGAAGCTGGGTTTATCAGTCTATGAGGGTTACCGGTGCTGCCGATCCTACTGTTCCTATGAGCGAAACTCTCCACGGTAAACTTCCCCAGATGAAGTTGTGCCGCGAAGCTGCTCAGGGATTTTCTTCTTACGGAAACCAGATTGGTCTTACAACTGGTCAAGTTTCAGAAATATATCACCCGGGCTTTCTGGCAAAAAGAATGGAGCTGGGGGCTGTAATTGCCGCTTCTCCTTACGCAACTGTTATGCGGGAAACTCCTGTACCAGGCGATATTATTATTCTTTTAGGCGGTGGAACTGGCCGAGACGGTATTGGCGGTGCAACTGGTTCTTCAAAAGTTCATACGGAAAAATCTGTTACAACGGCCGCTGCAGAAGTTCAAAAAGGAAACGCTGTAGAAGAACGGAAAATTCAGCGTCTTTTCAGGAATCCTGAAGTAAGCAAAATGATTCGCCGTTCAAACGATTTTGGTGCCGGTGGTGTTTCTGTTGCTGTTGGAGAACTGGCTCCCGGACTTGATATAAATCTTGATGCCGTTCCAAAAAAATACGAAGGTCTTAACGGTACTGAACTTGCAATTTCTGAAAGTCAGGAACGAATGGCCGTTGTTGTGCGAAAATCGGATGTTGAAAAGTTCATATCTTTCTGTAACGAAGAAAACCTGAATGCTGTTGTTGTTGCCACTGTTACAGATAAAAACCGCCTTACAATGAGGTGGCGGGGAAAAGTAATTGTTGATTTGGATAGAACTTTCCTTGATTCAGCTGGTGCTGCTCATTTTGCAAAGGCCATCATAGAAAGTCCTGCGCCTCAAAAAGATTCTCCTCTTGTTCAGCCTTTGGAAAGCGTAAAAAAAGTTTTAGGAAAATGCTCTTCTGCTACAGGAGAGAGTGCCGGTTTTGTTCCAGAAACTTCCCAAATAAAAGAAGCTTTCCTTGAAAATATAAAGGATTTGGCCTGCTGTTCTCAAAGGGGACTTCAGGAGCGTTTTGACGGTTCTATTGGTTCTGCCACTGTTCTTTTCCCGTTTGGAGGAAAATATCAGGGTACACCGGAATGTGCAATGTCTGCAAAAATTCCTGTTTTAACTCCAAGGGAAACTTCCACTGTAAGCCTTATGTCTTTTGGTTATGACCCTCGCGTTGCCCAGTGGTCTGCATGGCATGGTGCTCAGTGTGCAGTTCTTTCTTCCCTTGCAAAAATTACATGTATTGGCGGAAAGGCTTCTTCGGCAAGAATGTCGTATCAGGAATTTTTCGGCCGTACTGTAGACAAAAAAACATGGGGATACCCTGCTGCAGCCCTTTTAGGTTCGGTAGATGCCCAGAAAGCTATGGGATGCGCTTCTATTGGCGGAAAGGATTCCATGTCTGGAACTTTTGAAAATTTAAATGTTCCTCATACTCTTGTGTCTTTTGCCGTTGCCCACGACGAAGCCTGCAATGTAACATCAGGTTCATTTAAAAAGCCGGGAGATTTTGTTTACCTTGTTCAGGTTCCTTATTCAAAAGAACTGGCACCGGATTGGGAAACTTTCAAAAAGAATTCAGATGCCCTTTACGAAGCAAACAAAGCCGGAAAAATTAAAGCCATGTATCCTGTTGGTGCCGGCGGAATTGCGGAAGCCGTTACAAAAATGAGTTTTGGAAACAAAGTTGGCGTTCAGCTTACGGTAATTCCTTCCAGTGCAACGGCTCTGGGATTCCACAGAAATGTAAACAATACTGTTGCAGATTTGTTTACGCCTTTGTACGGTTCAATCATTGTAGAAACAGAAGACGATAAATTCGAGAAAAACGGATTTGTAAATACTACAGTTATCCGCATTGGAAATACTCAGGAAGAACCTTCTGTAAGCCTTGCAATGACAGGGTTAAATCCTCTTCCTCCTGTAGATATTTCTCTGGAAGAACTTTATGATGCGTGGGAAAAACCTCTTTCAAAAGTTTATCCTCCTGTAAGCGATGTTCATAACAGCACTGAACTTCCGCAATGGGCAAAGGAAGAACATCCTTCTTTAGCTTTGGCCCGGGAAAAAAGTGCCGAATTCGCCATACTCGATAAATCAAAGGCAAAGCCGAAAGTTTTAGTGCCTGTATTCCCTGGTACAAACTGCGAATACGATATGGCAAGAGCCTTTAATCTGGCCGGAGCCCAGTCAAAAATCCTTGTATTCAGAAACAGAACTCCTGCCGATTTGGAAGAATCCCTTAACATGCTGGAAAAAGAAATTGCCGATTCTCAAATTCTGGCTTTTGCCGGTGGTTTTTCTGCCGGAGATGAACCGGACGGCTCTGGAAAATTTATTGCTAATGTTATCCGCGAAAAGCGCATTGCTCAGGCCATAACAAATCACCTTGAAACAAAAGACGGTCTTATTGTGGGTATTTGTAACGGATTCCAGGCTTTAATAAAAACAGGTCTTGTTCCTTTCGGAAAAATTATGGAACCAAAAGAAGATTTGCCGACCCTTACATTCAACAATATTCACCGCCATATAAGCCGTGTTGTCCGTACCAGAATGACAAGTGCTGCAAGTCCGTGGGCTTTAGACAGTTCAATACTTGATTCCCGCCCTCATTATGTGCCTGTAAGTCATGGAGAAGGTCGCATTATAATGAGCGAAGAAACTGCAGAAAAACTTTTTAAAAACGGTCAGGTATTTACCCAGTATTGTGACGAAAAAGGAAATCCTGCAATGACAGAGCCTTATAATCCAAACGGTTCAGCTTTTGCAATTGAAGGTCTTACAAGTCCAGACGGCCGTATACTTGGAAAAATGGGGCACTCAGAGCGTACTGTGGGAACAGGCGGTTTCTGCGGCGACCTTATAAAAAATATTGCGGAAAATCAGGATGCCGGAAGCTGTCAGAATCTTTTTGCAGCCGGCGTAAGGTATTTTGCAAAATAAAAAAAATAAAAAATTTAAGGCTGTGTCCCCCGGTTAAAAACCGGGGGTCGCTATGTACAGGGTTCCGCGCAAAAGCGCTCCATTCGGAAAATCATCAGTCTGAAGCCTGCTGATTTTCCGAACGCCTTTGGCGCCCTTCCCAGCGCTCACAGAAAAATATACCCTTTGCATTTTATTTATACGGAGTAAAAAATGAAAAAATTCTTTGCGGCAGTAATTGCTCTTGGCCTGATTGTTTCAGGATGTTCAAAATCAGAAAACAACAAAGAAAGAAAACCTTCAAAAAACATTGATTCTTCTTCCTGGGTTGATAATTTAATCGACGGAAAGGCAGCCGCTCAAAAAGAAAATAAAAAAATATTTCTTTTTATTTCATCGGACGACGACGAAAAAAGTGCTTCATTAAAAGAAAATTTATTTTTTACAGAGGAATTTCTTTCAAAAATTACGGAAGAATATGTTCCTGTAAATTTAGATTTTTCTTCTTCCCGTTTTGAACAGGCTCAAACAGGCGAAAATTCTGAACTTAAACAAATTGTTGAAGAAAATCTTAAAGATTTAACTTTATACAATGTTGAAGGTTCTCCAAGTTTTTACTGCCTTTCAAAGGAAGGTTTCTTTATTTCAAAACTGGAACTGGAAAACGATGTAACCTTAGAAAAACTGGAAATGGCGTTGGCTTCAAAATCGGAAGAATTTGCTGTTTACGAAAATGTTTTAAAATCAACTTCCGAAGGCAAAAAAGAAGAAAAACTTGATGCAATTCAACGGCTTTTTGAAATTACTCCGGTGGAATATCATCACCTTCTTTCTTCCAAGGCTCAGGAATTTGTTGCACTGGATAAAAACAACGAAACAGGCAATGCAGGAACTTATGTTATGAATCTGGCAAACTCAAAGGCAGTAGAGGCATTTATAAATCAGGATCCAAAAACTGCCAGCGATGAATTTGCAAAAGCTGCAGAACATAAATATCTTTTGCCGGAGCAGAAACAGCAGTGTTACTATACGGCAGGTTATCTTCTTGCCCAGTCCGGCACCGACGATATGGCTGTTGTGGTTCAGCTTCTTCAAAAAGCCTTCGATGCAGCTCCCGAAAGCCTTTATGCACCGCAGATTCAGCAGATGATTACCATAATGCAGAATACTGGTGCAGAGCAGCCTTCTGATGCACAATCCGAATAATATAATGCGTTTGCCTTGTAATTAAGCTTGTGTTGATTGTGTTGATTGTGTTGTATTCTGTTTTTTATTAGAATTGTGTTTCTAAAATTATAAACTATTTTATTACAGGAATTGAAAATGTCAGAACGAAATCCGGCAGAATTATGCCATTGGGCCGATCAGCAGGCCGCAAGAATTATTAAAGAAAAGGGTGACAGGGATTGTTATACATGTGCTTCTGGAATTACTCCTTCAGGTACCGTTCATATTGGAAATTTCAGGGAAATAATCACTGTAGATTTAGTTGCCAGAGCCTTAAAGGACAGAGGCAAAAATGTACGGTTTATTTATTCCTGGGACGATTACGATGTGTTCAGAAAAGTTCCTGCCAACATGCCTAAACCGGAAGTTTTGGAAAAATATCTTCGTTATCCTATTACAATGGTTCCAGACACATTTGAAAGGGACGAAAATTATGCCCGTCATCACGAAAAAGATATTGAAAATCAGCTTCCGAGAGTTGGAATTCATCCTGAATTTCTTTATCAGGCAGACCGTTACCGGGCAAACCGCTATGTGGAAGGCATGAAAAAGGCAATGCAGAACAGAAATGTTATTAAAGAATGTCTTAATGCTTACCGCGACGATGAACACAAAATGGACGACAGCAAAGAGTACTGGCCTGTAGCGGCTTTTTGCTGCAAATGCAACAAAGATACTACAAAAATTACAGATTACGACGGTGAATACGGAATTACATACATTTGCCAGTCTTGCGGTCATACGGAAAAAGGCGACTTACGCACCTCAAAAGAATTTAAATTAGGCTGGCGTGTAGACTGGCCTATGAGATGGAACGAAGAACAAGTTTGCTTTGAGCCGGGCGGAAAAGATCATATTTCTCCGGGCGGTTCTTATGATACGGCAAAACTTGTTTCAAAAAAAATATACGGCTGGGATGCTCCTGTTACAATGAAATATGACTTTGTAAGGTTAAAGGGTGTTCCAGGCAAAATGTCTTCTTCAAAAGGAAAGGTAATTTCTCTTGTTGATGCACTGGAAGTTTATCAGCCGGAAGTTCTCAGGTATATTTTTGCTTCAAACAAAGTAGATCACGAATTTTCCATCAGTTTTGATCTTGATGTAATTTCAATTTACGAAGCATACGATAAAACTGAGCGGATTGTCTGGGGTCTTGAAGAACCTAAAGAAAAAAATCCTGAAAAAAAGGCGCAGATTATTGCTCAGGAAAAGCGTCTTTATGAATTAAGTCAAATAGAAGGAATTCCTGCTGTTATGCCGTATCAGGTTCCTTTCAGGCTTTTGACTACACTTTTGCAGACTTATTCCGGTAATGTTGATGCTGTAATAAACGCTTTAGGCGATGTTAAGCCGGAGCAGGAAGAAACTCTTAGAAAAAGGTGCGCCTGTGCCTGGTACTGGATTCGGGAATCGGCTCCTGAATGTGCAGAAGACATGTGCTTTTCTTTAAGGGAAGACGGTTCTAAGGCTGAGGACATTACAGGAGATATGCTTAAAGCTGTTGTTCGTGTCCGGGAAGAAGTTGTTCCAAAAGTCGGTACATACGCTGTGGACAAGGATTGCCAACAGGATATGTATACTATTGCAACGGAACTTGGCCTTGAAGCAAAAGACTTGTTCCGGGCTTTGTATCATGCACTTATAAACAAAGATCAAGGACCGCGCCTTGCCAACTTTATGAAAATAATCGGCAGGGAAAAACTTACGAAAATTTTAAAAGTGTACTAAAAAGTTGTAATTTACCGGGGCTTTTTGGTGCAGTTGATTCTTATAATGCTTTAGGCTCCGGATAATTTACGCCGCTTTTTGAATTTTTATTTTTTTGTGTTATAATTTTTTCATCGGGCAGTTTTTCTG
>CAMAFU010000084.1 GCA_945833725.1 uncultured Treponema sp. | reverse complement strand
ATTTCCTGAGCCGTAATCTGAATGTCGCTAGCAACACCATGGCTATTTCCCATAAGAGGCTGATGAATAAGAAAATGACTGTTTGGCAAACTTAAACGGCGCTCTTTCGGAACAGACAGAAAAAGAGTAACGCCCATACTGGCAATAAGCCCCATTCCTACAGTATAAACAGGTGCATTTATAAAACGAATCATATCGTAAAGACCAAAACCATCATCAATGGCACCGCCCGGAGAATCAATATAAAGATAAATAGGTTTGTCGGAATCGGCTTCAAGAATTAAAAGCTGTTTTACGATTTTTTCTACCAGTTCTTCGTTAACTTCCCCACTAACAACAATCTGACGGGTAGCAAGAAGTTTATCAAGCAAAGAATCCTGTCCCTGTTTTTTTTCTGATTTTTTTTCTTCGTTCAAAATAAAGTTGCTCATTGTTAAAATATAGTAAAAAAAGAAAAGTTTGTCTAATGGGAAAAACAGAGCCTTCAGCATTATAAATTGATGAGAAAAATTGTGGCGCGAAGGAGCGAATAGTCAGGGCAAAAACATCTTAAGAATAGCTGCGGACTTTGGTGATTACACAGTGACTTTAACGGCAAAACAGAAGTTTTTCTGCGTTAGCAACATGGAGGGCTGCCGCAGGCAGGTGCAACGCACCGAGCGGCTTGAGCGAGCCTGGAATACTGCGACCCGAAGCGAAGCGCAGGGGAACGCCCGAATATAAACTGTTTAAGGTTTATTGTAACATTTGCATCATTTAATTAAAATCTCATTTATGGAATTAAGGATTTTGGGTTCTGGTACTAGCCATGGTGTTCCTGTTATAGGATGTAATTGTTCTGTATGCCGTTCAAAAAACAAAAAGGACAGCAGACTTCGTTGCAGTGCCCTTATTACGGCTGGAAATAAAAACTATCTTATTGATGTGGGACCGGATTTTCGGCAGCAGGCTCTTAAAGCCGGCATAAGCAGTCTGGAAGCTGTTTTTTTGACCCACTCTCATGCAGATCATATTCACGGAATAGACGATTTAAGAATATTCAGCCACAAAAATTCCAGAGCGATGAATGAAAATTTAAAAATAAAGGAAAAATTTCCGGAAACAAAAGGTCAGGGGCTGCCGATTTATACAAGTTCCAGAACAATTGAGCATGTAATGTCCAGTTTTCAATATATTTTTGTAGACCACGACAAGGGCGGAGGTGTTCCAAAACTCAACTTTATTCCGGCAGACGATTTTTCCACAGACAATCCAATAAATCTGGAAGAAATTTCTGCTGTTCCTATTCCTCTGCAGCACGGCAACAGACACACTTTAGGCTGGGTATTTTCCACTGTAAACAACGACGGAAAAACTCATTCCCTTGCATACCTTACAGACTGTAGTTTTATATGCGATAAATCCCTTAAAACCGTAAAAACTTTTAATGAAGATGGTGTGCTGGATATGCTTGTTATTGATGCCCTTAGGGAAAAACCTCATTCATCCCATAATTCGTTCCGCCAGGCTTTGGAATATGCAGACATTATTCAGGCAAAGCATACATACTTTACTCACATAACCCACGACTTTAAACACAGGGAAATTCAAAAATACATAAACAGGGAATTAAAAACAAAAGGAAAATACGAAAATTTAAAAAGGATAATAAAAAACGGCGGTTCAGTTTCGCCAGCCTTTGATATGCTCAAAATTACAGTTTGAATAATTGACATAAAAAGCTAATTAAGATAGTATATGAAAACTCACGCGTAATTTATTCGAGGTAGGTATATATTATGTCAAGAATTTGTGATGTTTGTGGAAAAGGCTCTATGACAGGTAACAAGGTTTCTAAATCTTACAACCACACACGCCGTACTTGGAAGCCAAACCTTCTTAAAGTAAAAACTGAAGTTGGCGGTACAACTGCTACAATAAATGTATGTACTCGTTGTCTGCGCAGCGGTTTTGTAACAAAAAAGATTAATGTTACACCTGCAAATGTTCCTGCTGCTTCAAACTAAGTTTTCCTTTAATGCAAAAAGGCTGTCTGAAATATCAGACAGTCTTTTTTTTGTTTTAGTCTTCCATAACGGCTGATGCAAGCTGATCGGCACAGGATGTGTTTTTTGAACCGCAAAGGTTTCCATGGAGTTTTTCGTAAATTTCCCGGTCTTTCATACCTTCAACAAGTTTTGCCACGGCCTTTAAGTTTCCGTTGCACCCGCCTGTAAAACAAACATTGGTAATTGTTCCATCTGGAGCCTTGTCGAATGATATGGAAGTTGAACAGGTTCCATGGGTTTTAAAAATATGTTTTTTAGTTTCCATATTTAAAGTCTATTTTAATTTTTGTTTACATGCAAGTGTGCTCCACAGTGTTTTGAATTATCGTTAATAAATAAAATTTTATCGTTTTTCGATAAATTTATATTGACAAACAATAAAATCCTCCTGTATTATTTTTTCAGGTGCCAAAAATTATTCTTGCCTGAAATACGGCCTTTAACCCTATGGAGGAATTTATGAATCTTTCAAAAACAACAAAAATCATTTCAAAAATTTTCGAAGTAATGTTCTTTTTAAGTTCGCTGGTAATGATTGCCTGCACAATCTTTTCTTTTGCCAATCCTCAGCTTTTGGGAAATTTTCTTCTGGAAAGCGTAGGTAACGGTACTATTGCCACCAACGGATTTGAAATTCAAATTGCCGGTAAAAACGGAGAACTTTTGGTTGGGGCAATGCGATTTTTCTGTTTTGCCGGTGTTTTTTCCATGCTTGCCTATACTATGATTTTCAGGAATATTTTTCTTATTGTAAAAACACAGAAGGAAAAACCTGGTTCAGTCAGGGAAAGACTCCTTTTCAAAAAGACAACATAAGGATGATTCGGGAAATAGGAATTTTCAGTATTTTTATTCCTCTGTTTGAAATTTTCTTAAGCATTATTGCAAAAATTGTTCTTGGAGTTGATAACACAGAAATTTCTGTCCAAATAAACGGAATTGTAATGGGTATTGCCGTAATTTTTCTTTCAGAAATTTTTTCGTACGGACAAAAACTGGAAAAAGATGTTGAGGGGCTTATATAATGGGAAAAATCGTTCTTTATCTTGACCACATTATGCTTGAAAAAAAAGTTTCACTTACGGAACTTGCAGAAAAAGTCGGGATTACAAACGCAAACCTTTCAAAAATAAAAAACAACAAAGTAAATGCAATACGTTTTTCCACGCTTGAATCAATCTGCGAAATACTGGAATGTACCCCCGGCGATATTTTAAAATACGAAAAATAGCAAAAATAAAACTGTTTTCGGCCTTATTCTCCGTGAACTTCATCTAACAGGGCTTCGTAAAGCGTAAGCAAATCTTTGTTGGAGCGGCGGAGAGAGGCTGCAATTCGCCGTGCAATTTTATACATTACCTTGTATCCCAATTCAACCTCTTCGCTGCACAAAAGTTGGAATTTATTTCCGTCAAGACAAAGTGTCCTGCAGTTTTCCAAAGCAACAACAGAAGCAGAACGGCTGTCTCGGTCGATTAATGCAACTTCACCAAAAAAAACATTCTGAGCAGCATTTAAGTTGACTACAGCAAACTGTTCGTTGCCCGGAGTATTGCGCCTTACCTGAACAGTTCCTTCGTAAAGAATAAAAAGAGAATCACCTATTTCTCCTTCCTTAATTATAACATCCCCTTTACTGAAATTTTCCGGTTCCAGAAGATTGCATACTTTTGCCAGTAAATTCATATTTTTACCGGTCTTTTCGCTGAAATCTGAAAAAAGTTCAATTTTAGAAAGTTTGTCGATAATCTGCTCATTACATTCCATATAACTACTCCCGTTCTGGCTATAAAAAATTTCAGCTAATTTTCTTCATCATTTCGTGAATGACCTCTTATGAATATTGCTTTGGAATTTCTGGCAATAACATATTCATCGCTGGGGGAAAACACAGGAAGATTGCTTTTTAAGGATTTTACCTTTTTTAAATTGGAAACAATCTTTTCCATGTCGGGATTTTTCTGGGCTTCTGCAAGAGCTTCTTTTCTTCTCGTATAGAAATTTCCTGTATTTTCAAGCAGACCGATTAAAATGTCTTTTGTTTTCAGGGAAGTTCTGTATTCTCCGTATGAATGTTCAATAAATTTTTCAGGAATATCCTGAATAAAAAGAGCGGACTGTGTTTCTTCACAAATCAATTCCCTTAAAATGTGGCTCATGCCTTTTCCGCTGGATGCCTGAACTAAAAGATTCTGCTGATAATCAACAGACAAAATTATTTCGTCGCACCGGGCAAGGGAAAGGTGCTTTTCGAATTTTGAATCGATTATTTCTGCCACACAGTAAATCCGCGGATTTAAATTTTTAACGGTAATTACAGCAAGAACTGTTCTGGAATCTGTTTCAAGGTCGGAAAATTTTTGCGAACAGTCGGCAAGAATCAGTACTTTTTCGGCAGTTTTTATTTGTGCTTTTAAAAGGACATCTTCATCGGTAAAATCGCCTTTCAAGTAGTTTATTCCCTTGAATCTTTCAGTTGCCTTTAGTTTTTCTATTTCTGCCTGAGGAGCATTATTAACAAGAACAATTTTTTCGGGAGGAGTTTCGCTGTTTGCCTGTAAAATTCCGTCCAGAAGTTTTTCAAATCCTGTTTTCCAGCCGCATATTAAAAAATGATTTTTTATTTTTGTCATTTTTAAAAGTCCCCTGTCTTTTTTCTGCTGACGGTCAAATAGAAATGAAGCAAATTTTCCCGATAAACCGCCAAAAATTGCAACGCCTGCAATAAGAAGCACCATTGCAGAAATTCGCCCCAGCATTGATTCCGGCGCAATATCCCCGTAGCCAACTGTGGTTATTGTTACGAGGGTATACCAGAATGCATCAAAAAGTGTATTTATTTCTGAATTGGTTTTCTGTTCACTTTTAAAAATAAGAACCATAACTGTAAAAAGCAGTATAAAAATAATTATTCCCCACAAAAAAGCTGGAGATGAAAAAAGTTCTTTTATGCGGAAAAATATTTTTTTTAGTTTCTGTTTAAAATTATGGAACTTCATATTCTAATATCTTAATAAAAAATAAAAGGCTTTTCAGGACCGGTTACCGTTACATTTTCAAAAACAGCATCCGGCGCATTGATGATTCTAAAAGACTTTTCTTTAACCTCCGGCAACCCGAAAAACATGTCGCTTTCCATAGGAGAAATCCCTGAGTTTTCGTTTGTGGAAAATACACAGTCCTTTATAAGAAGATTTTTTACAGGAACCTCCGGGAGTCCAGCAATAAGACCGGCACTGGCACGACAGTTTTCTGCAGTAACATTTACTATGGAAACATTTTCCAGGACGGGAGTATCATTTTTTACAGGCTGTCTTTCCAGACTGAACATTTTTGAGCAAGGATCATATTCTCCGCAGGAATAATACATGTTTATTGCCACAGGGCATAGAGTATCGTTCATTTTTATGTTTTCCAGATGAATACCCGACAAAACTCCGCCCCGTCCTCGCCGGGATTTTATTCTGATTCCCCTGTCCGTTCCGCTTAACAGGCAGTTTCGTGCAGTAACATTTTCTATTCCTGCTGCAGTTTCAGAACCTAAAACAAGACCTCCATGAGCATAAAGAACCTGACACCCTTCAATAAGAATGTTTTTTGAAGGGACATTGCACCTTATGCCGTCTTCACCAGAACCAGATTTTATGCATATTCCGTCGTCGCCAACAGAAACAATGCAGTTTTTGATTATTACATCCTGACAGGAGTCAATATCAATACCGTCTGTATTTGGTGCATCAGCAGGATTTTCTATGTACAGGTTTTCCAGCCTTAATTTTTTTACATAAAGGGGATGAACAGTCCAGAAAGGAGAATTGATGATTTTTATTCCTTCAACAACAACATTTTCGCAGTTTGAAAATTCCATAAAACTAGGCCTTAAAAACTGGCTCTGCCGGCCACCGCCTCCCCCTGGCTGTTTTTGATATCCGGGATTCATCGATGCAAAAAGGAGTTCAAAATCTTCTACAGGCTGCTTTTGATTTTCTCTTTTTGCAAAAGCCAAATCCCACCATTTTTTACCATTGCCGTTTAGCGTGCCTTTTCCGGTAATTTTTATGTTTTTTGATTTTGCGGAATAAACAAGCGGATGCATTGCAAAACATTCAACGCCCTCCCATCTAGTATAAACCGGCGGATAAAATGAAATTTTATCTGTAAAGATAATTTCTGCACCTTCTTCAAGAAACACTGTTGTATCGGAAGGAATTTCCAAAGGACCTGTAAGGTACCTGCCTTTTTTTATTCTAAGCGTTCCTCCGCCACAACGGCATATTTCCGAAAAAGCCATGGCAAAAGCATTTACATTGTTGAATATTCCATCGCCTTTGCCGCCAAACTGTTCAAGAAAAAAATCCATAACAATAAAACTCCTGTAAAACTCCGCACCAGTGGCGGTCTTGGATTGCTGTGAAAAAAATTGCCATATTTTTTGTGCATGTTACAGGCAATGACAGATTTTATCATGCCGTATAGCAGGCACTACACTTGCTATTTAACATAAGTTTCAAGCCATGTTATTGAAAGAGCCTGCCATTGGCGTGCCGTTCCAGAAGCTCCATTTACGCCAAATCCGTGGCCAGAAGCAGGAAAAACATGAAGTTCTGTTTTTACTCCGTTTTTTCTTAAAGCCTGCCAGTACGGAATAATGTTTCCCTCAGGATTTACAGACTTATCGTTTATTGCACAGCATAAGAATGATATAGGGGCTGTTTTGGTTACATGATTTTCCAAAGACCACTCATCTTTTAATTGGCTGGAAACATTTTCGCCCAAAAGGTTTTTCTGACTTAAAAGATGAGTTCTTTCGTCCTGCATGGAAATAACAGGATACATTAAAATCTGAAAAGCAGGCTTTGCACTTCTCCATGTTTTTTCTTTTTCGGAAGAAAAATCCGCTTTATCTACAGGTTTATAAACTTCCCTGTCGTAAAAAAGTGCAAGGCTTGCTGCAACATGGCCACCTGCTGACGATCCAATTACACCTATTTTTGCTTCATCTAAATTAAATTCGCTGCTCCGGCTTTTTATTATGCGCATGGCTCTCTGGGCATCCTGAAGGGAAACAGTTTCCTTTGATTTGTGATCATCGTTGGGAGTTCTGTACACAAGAACAAAACATGTATAGCCTGCATCGTTATAAGCCTTTGTATAATTAAGTCCTTCTTTATCGTACACAACACGCTGATAGGAACCGCCCGGAATAATAAGGATTCCTTTTTTATTAGGATTTTCCGGCCTGTAAACTTCAAAATAAGGTTCTGTAACTGCACTTATTGCCCTATCATGGCTAGATGGAGCACCCCGTTCTTCGACATTTTCCTGAATCTTTAATTTTTCTGAACCGGGACCTTTTTTCTTTGGCCAAAGGTAAACTTTTTCCTGGGCAAAAATTGAAAAAGAAAAAAACAGGAAAACTGTGAAT